>JAZUQM010000066.1:0-2803 GCA_045605705.1 Candidatus Scatosoma sp. | reverse complement strand
CCATTGCCCAATATTCCCCACTGCTGCCTCCCGTAGGAGTCTGGACCGTCTCTCAGTTCCAATGTGGCCGATCACCCTCTCAGGTCGGCTACCCATCGTCGGCTTGGTGGGCCGTTACCTCACCAACTACCTAATGGGACGCGAACTCATCCATATCCGATAAATCTTTTACCTCAGAAGGATGCCCTTCCGTGGTCTTATGCGGTATTAGCAGTCATTTCTAACTGTTATTCCCCTGATATGGGCAGATTGTTCACGCGTTACTCACCCGTCCGCCACTCACTTATCCCCGAAAGGATAAGTTCGTTCGACTTGCATGTGTTAAGCATGCCGCCAGCGTTCATCCTGAGCCAGAATCAAACTCTTAAGTTTAATTGCTTAAAGCCGTTACTTCCCTTTCGTCCGTAACGACGACTCTAACTAATTTTTGTTATCTCTTTGCTGACTTTGCTTTCAAGGTTCTTCGCTTTCCCTTTTTACGGAAAAACGAAGGCTTTGAAAAAATTAACGGAAATTACATTTCATTTGCATTGTTGTTACAAATTATTTCTCATTTCTTTCTTATTCTGTTTTTAATCTGCTTTACAACGAGCTTTCCGGCTCGTTTGCTACCCCCTCGCGGCGACAGCTTGTATATAATACCACAAACTCTTTCCCTTTGTCAACTGTTTTTTCGACTTTTTTTAATTTTTTTGAAAAAATTTTTAAAACCTTAACAATCGACATTTTGTGAGCCTTTTCAAGCACTCCGCGATGACAGCTTGTCTATATTACCACTTTATTTTTCCCCTGTCAACTGTTTTTTATAACTTTTTTTGACTTTTTTCGGAAAAAATTTATTGGACTGCTTTTACGAGCGTGATCGACACCTTTTCACCGTTCACGTCCACTTCCTTTGTGTATCCGTCCGCGTTCCCTGCGCAAACGGACAACGCCAACACGTCGTCCTTAAACGAGCCTTTCTCCAAAACTTCTTTCGCCTTTCCGTCCGCTACATTATAATATATATAGATACGGTCGGTGATTTCAAAGCCCGCTTCTTTACGCATGGTTTGGATTTTAGACACGAGTTCGCGTTCCATACCCTCAACGATCAATTCTTCCGTAAGCGTGGTGTTGAGCGCAACGGTTACGCCTTTATCGCTCGCGGAGATGAAGCCCGCTTTACTTTCTGTGAAGATTTGCAAATCTTCTTCCGTAAGCGTTACTTCTGCATCCGTCGGCAACACGAACGATCCGCCGCCGCGAACGGTTTCCACCACCTTGCCCGCGTCGCAATTTGCCAAGAATGCCGAGATCGCGCCGAGCTTTTTGCCGTATTTAGGACCAAGCGTTTTGAGCTGCGGTTTCAATTTATACGAAATAAATTCGTTCGCATCTTCCGCCGATTTATACGCCTTGATATTCAATTCGTCTAAAACGATTGCTTTCAAGCCGTCGGAGAGTCCCCCCGCGCTCGCCGTTACTACGTACATTTCCGAAAGCGGTTGACGGTTCTTCACGTTGCCTGTGTTACGCGCCGCTCTGCCAAGGTTCACGACGTCTAACACTACGTCCATGCCCTTTTCCAGTTCCGCGTCCACAAACTCTTTTTCATAAACGGGGAAATCGCAAAGGTGCACTGACCTCGGCGCGTCCTTGAAGAAAGACGGCACTAGATTGAGATACATCTCTTCCGCGATAAAAGGCGTGTAGGGCGCAGTGAGTTTCGCCACCGTTACGAGTACGTGCCAAAGCACCGTGTATGCCGCCGCTTTATCTTCCGTCATTTCACTGCCCCAATAGCGGTCTCTGCCGCGGCGCACGTACCAATTCGATAAAATATCCGAAAATTCCTGCAACGCGCGCGCGCTATCTATAATATTATAGACGGCAAGGTTTTTATCCACTTGCTCAATCAGTGTGTTGAGCTTGGAGAGTATCCACTTGTCCATAAGCGAAAGCTTACATTTCTTCAAATCGTAATCGGCGGGATTATAATTGTCCACGTCCGCATACAAGCAGAAGAATGCGTAGGTGTTCCAAAGCGTACCCATATACTTTCTCTGTGCTTCGCTCACCGCTTCGGGATAGAAACGGGACGGAAGCCAAGGCGCGGAAGACGTGTAGAAATACCAACGCACCGCATCTGCGCCCTGTTTGTCGAGCACCGACCAAGGATCAACGACGTTGCCCTTATGCTTGGACATCTTGATTCCGTTTTTGTCGTTGACGTGTCCCAAAACGATACAGTTCCTAAACGGCGCTTTATCAAACAACAAAGTGGAAATGACGAGCAAGGTATAGAACCAACCGCGCGTTTGATCGACTGCTTCGGAAATAAAATCCGCAGGGAAAGTCTGTTCAAACAAATCCTTGTTTTCAAACGGGTAATGGTATTGTGCGAACGGCATAGACCCCGAATCGAACCAGCAATCGATTACTTCGGGCGTGCGCTTCATTGTTCCGCCGCACTTTTGGCATTTGCACGTAAGCTCGTCTAAATACGGGCGGTGCAATTCAATATCCTTTTTACAGCCGCATTTTTGCGCCAACTCCTCGCGGGAGCCGATAACCTCGATCTCGCCGCAATCGGGACAAACCCAAACGGGCAAAGGCGTCCCCCAATACCGATCGCGGGACAAGCCCCAATCAATTACGTTTTCAAGGAAGTTACCCATACGCCCTTCCTTAATAGTGTCGGGCATCCAGTTGACCGAACGGTTGGCTTCGATCAAGCGGTCCTTGACCGCCGTAACCTTAATAAACCAGCTGGACCGCGCGTAATAGATGAGCGGCGAAGTCGGAGGCCAAGCGGTCTTAG
>JAZUQM010000065.1:0-2626 GCA_045605705.1 Candidatus Scatosoma sp. | reverse complement strand
GAGAGCGTACGCTCAATCCCCGCCGAGCACGCCGCGCAGGACATTCCCGTAACAGAAAATTTTTCTTTCATCTCTATTCTCCTATACGAGATCATTATAACACAATCTACCGTTTTTGTCAAGCAAAATTCTTAACCACGGTTAAGGAAATTTTCGCAAAACGATTGTAACGCAAAAAGACGGGTGCACAAATTCACCCGTCTGCTTTACCAATTAGACGAAAACTTAGTCTTTTTTCTCTTCTTTCTGCGCAACAACTTCTACGCCGTCGTAGTAGCCGCAGTTCTTGCAAACACGATGCGCTTCTTTGTATTCGTGGCAATGAGGGCACTCTACGAGGGTTGCCGCCGTTGCTTTGTAGTTTGCGAATCTCTTGTTCGTTCTGCTCTTAGATTGTTTACTCTTAGGTACTGCCATTTTAACACCTCTTGTTTTTATTCTTTACTCGATTGAAGCGGTTTATTTTGAATAGGAAAGCTCCTTGCAATTTTCTCCACAGGAAAGCGTGAACGGCATGCTTGCCATAATCGCATCTTCAACGGCTTTCGTTAAATTGACGACGCCGTTCGTATATCCGTAGTCCTCGTAGTCCTTGCGAGGCTCAAAATATGCGTCTAACTCGCCAACGACCTCAGCGAACGCGTCTTGCAAGCATCTAGAACACTGTCCTTCCAGCTTATAAGAAACCGTACCGCGGATTTCCAAGGAATCGTCCTCGTAAAGCTCGTATTCAAACGCAACCTTAACGGGCGCGGAAAACCTTACGAATGGGATTTCGATGAGTGTTTCGGGGGCGGAATATTCAAACTCCATATTCCCCGAATACTTTTTTTGCGCATTCAGCTTTCTAATATCTATAGTCATCATAAAACCGACTTTACAAGTATAGTATATTTGAATAACTTTGTCAACTTATTTTTCGGGGAATTTCCCGAATTTTTTATAATAATTCTACCGTTTCTCTTGCAATTACAAGCTCTTCGTTGGTAGGAATTATCAAAACCTTAACTTTGGAGTTTTTGCCCGTGATATCACGGATTGCCCCGTTGTTCTTTTCAAGGTTCTTTTCCTTGTCGATTTCAAGCCCCATGTATTGCATATTTTCGCAAATTGCCTCGCGAACGCAAGACGTATTTTCACCTACGCCTGCGGTAAATACGATACAATCCACCCCGTTCATTGCCGCCGCGTATGCACCTACGTATTTCTTGCAAGCGTACGAGAACATATCAAGCGCAAGCCTTGCACGGTCATCTCCGTTATCCGCCGCCGCGGTCAAATCACGGAAGTCGCTGGAAACGCCGGAAACACCGAGCATACCGCACTTTTTATTAAGATAGTTAAGCGCCGCGGATACGTCCATGCCCTCTTTTTTAGCAAGGTATTCCGCCGCCGCAAAATCGATATCGCCGCTACGCGTACCCATGGGCACGCCTGCAAGCGGGGTAAAGCCCATGGAAGTATCTACGCACTTACCGCCGTCAACCGCCGTAATGGAAGAACCGTTGCCAAGGTGGCAGGTAACGATTTTAAGTTCTTCGGGCTTTTTACCAAGATATTTTGCAGCTTCTTGAGAAACGAACTTGTGGCTTGTACCGTGCGCACCGTATCTTCTAATTTTATATTTTTCGTAATGCTTATAATCGATTGCATACATATATGCATAATCGGGCATGGTGAAATGGAATCCGGTATCAAATACCAAGCACATAGGTTTACCGGGCATAGCCGCTTGACATGCTTTAACGCCTACGATTGCAGCAGGATTATGTAAAGGCGCAAGGTCTTTAATTTCTTCCATGACACGCATGGTTTCTTCGCTAACGAGCGTAGGTTTTTTGAACGCCTCGCCCGATGCAACGACACGGTGCCCTACTGCGTCGATTTCGTCCATAGACGAGATAACGCCGTGCTCCGCGTCCGTGAGTTCTTTCAAAACAAGTGAAACCGCAACGTTATGGTCGGGCATATCTTGTTCAATAACGACTTCCTTGCCCTTTGCCTTATGCGTGAGCTTGGAATTGTCAATGCCGATACGCTCGCAATTGCCTTTTGCGATAACGCCTTCCGTTTCCATATCGATAAGCTGATATTTAAGGGAAGAACTTCCCGAATTAATGACTAAGACTTTCATTTTCTTTCTCCTTATAATTGAGTTTGCAGCGCCGTAATTGCAACAGCCGCTACGATATCTTCCGCTTTACAACCGCGCGACAAATCGTTTAAGGGTTTTGCGAAGCCTTGGCAAATAGGGCCTACCGCCATGAACCCGCCAAGACGTTCTGCAATTTTATAACCGATATTACCCGCCTGCAGGTCAGGGAAGATAAATACGTTTGCTTTGCCGGCAACACTAGAATTAGGCGCTTTCAACGCCGCTACCGAAGGTACGATTGCCGCATCGAATTGCAATTCGCCGTCAAGCTTAAGATCGGGCGCTTTCTCTTTTGCAATCTTCACAGCCTCCGCTACCATGGTAACGTTGTCGTGCTTTGCACTGCCCATGGTCGAGAAGGAAAGCATCGCCACTTTCGGGTCAATACCCGTGATTGCTTTTGCGGAGTTCGCCGTTGCGATAGCGCATTCTGCAAGTCCTTCGCTGGTATAGGTGGGATTCAAACCGCAG
>JAZUQM010000064.1:0-16185 GCA_045605705.1 Candidatus Scatosoma sp. | reverse complement strand
TCGTTTTCCGCCGCCGTTTCGGCAAGGTGTGCCTTCATTTCTTCTACTTGACCTACCATATTGTCGGGAATAGAAATTTCGATAGGTCCGTTTTCCTTAAAGAGGTACGCTCTTTCTTGAAGGGCGTTGATACAGCCTTGCATTTTGCCGTTTTCCATAATAGGGATTTGGATAGGCGCGATTTTACCTGCGTATTTCGCGTGGAGCGCTTGTACGGTAGTGAGGTAATTCGCGTTTTCTTTATCCATACCGTTAATGAAGATAATGAGCGGTTTACCAAGCTTTAAGCAATAATCGATAATCGATTCCGCGCCGATAGGGAGTACGCCGTTTGCGCCGATAACAAGGCAAGCCCCGCCTGCCGCTCTAAGCCCCTCGTTGCGTTCGCCCTCGAAATCGTAGTAGCCGGGTAAATCCAAAAGATTTACCTTAACGTCCTTCCAAACGAGGTGGGAACAAGAGGTGTAAATAGACATCTTTTTCGCTTTTTCCAAATCGTCGTAATCGGAAACGGTTGTTCCGTCGGGTACTTTCCCCATACGGTCAATCACGCCGCCGTTAAATAACATTGCCTCGCAAAGGGTAGTCTTACCCTCGCCGCTGTGTCCAACAATCGCAATATTACGAATGTTTTCGCCGTTCATACTCATAATTCAAAATCCCCCTTAAAGTTACAAAATTTTTATCGGTAGTGGGGCGTGTTCCCATGGACAATCGTTCTGTATTCCCCGCAGGTACACAAGTAACCGATAATTGCAACCATTATATTATATTTCTTCACATTTTTCAAGGGGTTTTTGAAAAAAAGTATCACTTGCGTAAAATTTTTTATTTTCGGGTAGACGTAAGGAAAGAATTGACAAACGCATAGGAAATCTATATAATATAAAATATGAAACGCATTTATCTTGACCATGCGGCAACGACGCCGTTAAATCATAAGGTTTTGGAGGGTATGCTGCCCTATTTCACCGAGGAATTTGGCAACGCTGATTCTCCGCACGCGGCGGGGCGTAAAGCGGTAAACGCCGTCGATTCCGCGCGCGATCGGCTTGCGGAGCTTATTTGCGCAAAGCCCAAAGAGGTATATTTCACAAGCGGCGGTACGGAAGCGGATAACTGGGCAGTCCTTGGCGGCGCGTACGCGCAAAAGCAAAAGGGGAAAACCAAGGTTATTATTTCTTCTATCGAGCACCATGCCGTTTTATACGCCGCTGAAAAGCTTGCAAAAGAAGGGTTTGAGGTGGTGTATCTCCCCGTAAACGATGGGGGCATGGTTGAGCCGAGTGCGCTTAAAGCGGTATTATGCGACAAGACGGGGTTGGTTGCCGTTATGGCGGTCAACAACGAAACGGGTGTGATACAGCCGATAAAGGAGCTTGCGGCGCTTGCCCACGAACACGGGGCGTTATTTTTTACGGATGCCGTACAAGCCGCGCCGTATATGCCCATCGACGTCAATGAATGGGGGGTGGACATGCTCTCTATTTCCGCGCATAAATTTTACGGACCGAAGGGCGTTGGGGCGCTGTATATCAAAAACGGAGTAAAAATTGAGCGTCTTATCGGTGGCGGTGAGCAGGAAAGAGGATTACGTGGAGGGACGACCAACGTACCTGCGGTTGTAGGGCTTGCGGCTGCGTATGAGGAAAACACAGCTACCGTGTATGAGACGAATGAGAAATGCCGCCGATTAAGCGAGCTGTTTTTGCAAGGGATTTCCGCTTTAGAGGGTGTATTCGTTAACGGCGGGGAAAGCCGCCTGCCTGCGATTTTGAATTTACGGGTCGCGGGCGTGAATAACGTGGATTTGCTGTACAAGCTAGATTTACAGGGCGTATGCATCTCGGTGGGTGCGGCTTGTGCAAGCGCGTCGGTATTGCCTAGCCACGTGCTTTTGGCGATGGGGTTGTCCCAAAAGCAAGCGCGGGAGAGCGTTAGAATCAGCTTTGGCAAGGAAAATACCGAAGAGGAAGTGCTTCAAGCGGCTGCGCTGTTTGTGGAAACGGTAAATTCCTTAAAAAATTTATAAAAAACAGTTTACTATTTGCAAAAAGTATGATATAATAAACGAGCAAATAAAATTTTGGAGGATAACATCATGGCACATAAGATTACTGAAGAATGCGTAGCATGCGGCGCATGCGCAGATACCTGCCCCGTAGGCGCAATCGTTTTTGACGAAGCAAAGGGTATTTACGTGATCACCGACGAATGCGTAGACTGCGGCGCTTGCGAAGACGGATGCCCCGTTGGTGCAATTAAAGCTGAATAAGTTTTAGTAAAAAGAAAAGATCCCGAACGAGGAGAGAATCGTTCGGGATTTTTTTTGAGGAATTATTCCCCTATATCTTCGCAATTCTCGGGGAAATCCCCGTTGCGTTGTCTGCATCGGGCGAGGGAAGCTTCCGCGGCGGCTTTGAGAGCCGCCAGCTTCTTGCTCAACCCGAGCAGTAGCCTCTCGACAAGCCCTAAAAGGAGCACGTCGAGTCCAAACAAATGCAACAACATGATAACCTTCGCTTTCATAGTTTTCATAATCCGTCTCCTTTTTATGGGGTAAAACCCCTTTGTATTAGAGCAAATTCGCAAGGACCATGTGCCGCACGACTTCAAAAAGGGAAGGGAGGGATCGGCTCCGCGCCCCGTCCGTCGCAAGCGGTATTATAGCATGCTTTTTCCTGTTGTCAAGAGGACTATGACAACTTTTTTACAAAAATATCCTATAATATCGCAAAACCATGGTTAAGTTGGGCTTGACAACGGGGCAAAAGTAAGGTATAATAGTGTAAAACACTATTCGGGCTTGTAAAGACGCATGATTATTTTGGGGATTGACCCGGGGATTGCAACCTTAGGGTACGGCGTAATTGAAAAGGACGGGCGTGGGAATTTCCGCGCTGTCGATCACGGGGTCGTGGTAACGCCTAAAGAGGAGAGCCTGCCCGTGCGTCTTGCCATGCTGGAAAAAGGTCTTTGCAATATTTTGGAAAAATACAAACCCGACGAGGTGGCGATGGAGGAGCTGTTCTTTTCCAAGAACATCACGACGGGTATCGCAGTCGCGCATGCAAGAGGGGTGGCGCTGCTCACCTGTGTGAAAGCGTGCGGACGGCTGTACGAATACACCCCCATGCAAATTAAGCAAGCTTTGACGGGGTACGGTAAAGCGGATAAAAAGCAAATCCAAGCGGTGGTAACCTCGTTACTGCGCTTGAGGGAAGTTCCAAAGCCGGACGACGCGGCGGACGCTTTAGGTATCGCCCTTTGCCACGGTTTTGCAAGCCGTTTTGGGGAGCTGTTTGCCGTAGGCAACATGACCCGTACAAAAGGCAATAACGCCGCCCCCGCAAGCGCGTATCAAGAGTTGATGGCAGCGGGCGCAAAGGCGTCTAAGCACAAGAAATCGGGAATGGGCTTTTCTTCGGCGCAAAGCGTCAACGCCCTGCAAAACGCAACGGGTATCAGCGGAGTTACGGGGGTAGGACGGGCGTCTGTTAGAACGGTCGCACCTAAGGAGAAGAAATGATATCGTATTTGAGAGGAAAAGTGCTTACTACCACGGCGGAAACGGCGATTTTGGACGTCAACGGCGTGGGGTACGAGGCGTACTGCTCGGGTGGGGCGTTCCGTAAACTCACCGTAGGCGCAGTGGGAGAGCTGTATACCTATTTGCAGGTCAAAGAGGATGGCGTTACCCTTTTCGGGTTTGAGAGCGTGAAAGAAAAAGAGCTCTTCTTAAAGCTGATTACGGTATCGGGTGTAGGTCCTAAACTTGGGATTGCGGTGCTTGCCGCCCTTTCTGCGGACGATTTTGCCTTGGCGATTGCTACGGCGGACGTAAAGAGGCTGTCGGCGGTTAAGGGCTTAGGTAAAAAGACGGCGGAGAAAATCGTTTTAGAGCTCCACGGAAAAATTTCCGCGGCGGAGGTTATGAGCGCGAGCGGGGATGACTTTACTGCGGCGGTAGAAAGCTCGGCGACGGTTAAATTGTCCAAGGCGGACGAGGAGGCGGTATCCGCACTCATGGGGCTTGGTTTTACCCGTGCGGAGAGCACGAACGCCGTTAAGAAAGCGCGCGAAAACGGCGCGGTTTCGGTGGAAGAAGTAATTATGAAAGCCTTACAAGGCGGGATTTAACGCCTGTGGCGTTTTGCTTTTGGGGTATGCTTTCGTGGAGGTTCACTCCACACCCTACCAGAACTGAGCTTCTGGACTTCCAATTAGAGGAAATTTTATGTTTGACGAAGAATACGGCGCGGACGAGAGCTTAATCGTCAGCACGAAAACGGAATACGACGCGGAAGAGAACGTCCTTAGACCCAAGACCATGGCGGATTACGTCGGTCAGCAAAAGGCAAAGGAAAACCTTAGCGTGTATATTGCCGCGGCAAAGGCGCGCGGCGAAGCCCTTGACCACGTTCTTTTGTACGGGCCGCCGGGTTTAGGTAAGACTACCCTTTCGCATATTATCGCAAACGAGCTTGGCGTTGCCATTAAACTCACTAGTGGACCTGCGATCGAGCGCTCGGGGGACCTTGCCGCTATTTTGACCAACCTCAACGAGGGGGACGTGCTCTTTATCGACGAAATTCATAGGTTAAACCGTTCGGTGGAAGAAATTTTATACTCCGCAATGGAGGACTATGCCTTGGATATTATCGTCGGCAAAGGTCCGTCTGCGCGGAATATTCGTTTTGCTTTGAAGAAGTTTACCCTGATCGGTGCGACGACCCGCGTGGGTATGCTTGCCGCGCCCTTGCGCGATCGATTCGGGATTATCAACCGTTTGGAAATGTACACCCCGCACGAGTTGCAGCAAATCGTAACCCGTTCGGCAAAGGCACTTGATATTTCCATAGACGACGAGGCGGCGGCGGAAATCGCGCGGCGTAGCCGCGGTACCCCCCGTATTGCAAATAGGCTGTTGAAGAGAGTTCGCGATTTCTCTTTGGTGAAAGGGAATTCGACGATTACGAGAGAGGACGCGCGTTTCGCGCTTGCCCGTTTGGAGATTGACGAGCTGGGCTTGGACGAGACGGATAGAAACCTGCTTCGCGCGCTCATAGAAAAGTTCGGCGGCGGACCTACGGGTTTGGAAACGCTGGCGGCGACGATTAACGAGGACGCGAATACCATTGAGGACGTGTACGAGCCTTACCTTTTACAGCTTGGGTTTATCGCCCGCACGCCGAGGGGTAGAATTTGCCTTAAAGACGGCTATGCGCATATGGGCTGCGAGCCGAGTATGAAAGCGCGAAAACAAATTTCTTTATTTGAATTAGACGATTAAGAACATGCAAAAAGTACAGTATAAAAAGAGCGATTTTTATTACGATTTACCCGAGGAGAGGATTGCGCAAACTCCCGTGTATCCTCGCGATTCATCGAAATTGCTCGTATATCACAAGGACGAAAAACGTATCGAGGATAGAATTTTTCGTGATATAACGGACTATCTTAAGGCGGGAGACTTACTTGTGGTCAACAATACCAAGGTAATTCCTGCGCGCATGTACGCTCTAACGGCGCATGGCGGGGTGGTGGAAGTCCTGCTCTTAAAGCGCTATGATTTGCATACGTGGGAAGTGTTGATGCGCCCCGGAAAAAAGGGCAAAATCGGCACGACCATGACCATAGGGGATAAGCTTTCCTTTACCGTCAAGGATATTACTGAAACGGGCGAGCGTATCGTTGAATTTGCCTACGAGGGCGCGTTCGAGGACGTGTTAAACGAAGTGGGTACGATGCCCCTACCCCCGTATATCCGCGAAAAACTCAAGGACCAAGCGCGCTACAATACGGTGTATAGCAAGGTGGACGGCTCGGCAGCTGCGCCTACGGCGGGGTTGCATTTCACGGACGAATTGCTCCAAAAGCTTAAAGACAAGGGCGTGGAGATTGCCGAAGTGCTTTTGCACGTGGGCTTGGGTACGTTTAGACCTGTCAGCGAAGAGATTATCACCGACCATAAAATGCACGCCGAATACTACGAAATCAAGGAAGAGGCGGCGGAAAAAATCAACCGTGCAAAACGCGAGGGAAGACGGGTAATCGCCGTGGGTACGACCTCGGTGCGTACACTTGAAAGCGTAGCGGACGAAAACGGTTTGGTTTGCGCATGCAACGGAAATACGGAAATATTTCTCTACCCGCCCTATAAAATGAAGTGCGTGGACGGACTGATTACCAACTTCCATTTGCCCGAAAGTACTTTGATTATGCTGGTGGCGTGCTTGACGGGCAGAGAGGAAATCTTGGACGTGTATAAATATGCGGTGGACGCCAAGTATAGATTTTTCTCGTTCGGGGATGCTATGCTCATTTTATAGACTTAAAACCAAACGAAATTTACTTGATATAAGGGAATTATGAACACTTACGCAAAGTACAATCAATCGGGCGAGGATTATTTGGAAAGCATTTTAATGCTCGCCAAAGAATGTTCCGTCGTGCACCGAATCGACGTAGCAAAGCGCATGGGCGTTTCGCAGGCGGCGGTAAACAAGGCGGTGAAATTGCTTGTAGAAAGGGGCTACGTGTACGAGGATGGCAAGCACCTGTACCTAACCAAAGAGGGAAAAGCGTACGCAGAAAGGGTGTATGAAAAGCATTGTATTATCCGCGAGTACCTGCAAAACTGCGGTGTGAGCGCGGCGGCGGCGGAAGAGGACGCCTGCCATATGGAACACTTGATTTCTAACGAAACCTTTTTCATGATGAAAAAGGCGATCGGGAAATAATAAATTTGTAAAATTTTTAGGAGGAAATCTCTATGAAAACGACGTACAAAGCGGGTTGGTTAAAAAGATTACTTGCGGCAGTTCTTGCGTGCTTGACGGCGCTCATGCTCGCGGGGTGCAGCCTTACGGGTTTGGCGGACCAAATCGGTGATTTAATGGGGGGCAAGACGGGTTACGAAAAGGACGGACTTACCTATAAACTCAGCGAAGACGGTAAGTATTATTCCCTTGTAGACTGCGAAAAAGGGGTAAATGAGGCGAACATTTTAGCGGAAATCGACGGAATCCCTGTTACGACGATTGCGTCAGATGCTTTTATTAATAATCGTAGTGCACTTACGAAAATTATAATTGCTAATTCGGTTACTACGCTTGAAGACGATTGCATTAGTCAATGTTATTACGTAAGAGATCTCGTGATTCCCGATTCGGTTACGTATATCGGGGAAAACGCGTTTTATCATTGCAGAGCGTTGCGCTCGATTACCGTCGGCAAGGGTGTAGAAAGCATCGGTGCCTACGCATTCCATAACTGCTGGGATTTGAAAACTGTTAATTACACGGGCACGAGCGAAGCTTGGGCAAAAGTCCAAATCGGCGAGGGTAATCATTACTTAACCGATTTGACGGTTAACTTTATCACTGCGGAATAATATATAATAATGAAACGGTTCTCTATGGAGAAATAAGATATGGAGCAAAAAACAGCAAGAAATGCGGGGATAGATATTCTTCGTATACTATCCATGTTCATGGTTGTCATGATACATATCAATGGCGCAGGCGGTGTATTCAAAAGTACAAAACCGCTAACCATGAACTGGTTGTTTTCTAATTTCATTGAGCAAATCGGTATCGTAGCCGTCACTTGCTTTGCGCTTATATCGGGTTTTGTCAATTATCAAAAGCGTTTCAAAATAAAAAACCTAATTTCTCTTTGGATACAGGCATTTTTTTATTCTTTTGGGATTACGTTATTTTTCTTTTTAGTGCGCGGAGGCTGGTCTTTTACGGTGTTGTTAAAATCAGCGTTTCCCGTTATGATGAAAGAATGGTGGTATTTTAGTAGTTATTTTCTTTTATTTTTCTTCATGCCCGCGCTTAATATGCTAATTGAGAAATCCTCAAAAAAATCCTCGTTGTTTTTTATAGGCGCTTTTCTTGTTTGTACAATACTGATTGGATATATGGTCGATATTTTCAATGTGGGCAGTGGATATAGTACACTGTGGCTCACGGGTATGTATGCAATCGGTGCTTTCGTTAAAAAATACGATTTCTCTTTAAGATTTAAGAAAATGCCGGTTAAGAATTACTGGAATTTTATGTTGTATGTCTGCTTTACGTTTGCGGGACTTGCTTGTACGGTTTTGCTCATGTTGCTGTTTGGTAAAAATGGAAGATATGGCTATAATTTCATTATCAATTTTTTGAGCGCGTTCTTCTTATTCCTCTTCTTTTCAAAAGTAAAAATCAAAAGTTCAAAATTCCTCTCGTGGGCGTCCTCGCTTTCGTTTGCGGTATATTTAATTAGCGAGCATAATTTACTTAAGCCCTATATCATGATTGATAAATATATTTTCCTAACGAATTATAACTTTATCGTGATGACGGGCGGAATTCTATTGTTTGCCATTATTATTTACGTTGCTTGCAGTCTTGTTGAGGCGGGTAGACAACTCCTTTTCAAATGGTTCAGGATTAACAAACTCCTTGATTGGATACAGATAAAGTGCGATAAAATACAAGAGAAGTATTTTAAGGAAGATGAAGTTATCGAGGAAGTAAAAATAGAAAAATAGTTAAAGTGGGGGCGTAAAATTACGCCCCCGTTTCTTAGTAAAAATTTTTCCAAAAATTTCTTAACCACGGTTCATTTTTGTTGACAGCGGCATAAAATAGTGATATAATTAGTTTCGTAACACGGACAAAATCCGCTTTTTATTTCGCCAAAAAACTTAACCAAGGTTAAGAAATTATATAGGAGACAGTATGAAACTTTTATCACAGTTAAAGATTGGTGAACAGGCGACGGTGGTTGCCGTTCACGGTGAGGGGGCGGTGCGTCGCCGCTTATTTGATATGGGGATTACCCCCGGGGCAGAGGTGTATTTAAGGAAGAAAGCGCCTTTGGGAGACCCGATAGAAATTGCCATTCGCGGTTACGAGCTGACCTTGCGTAAAACCGAGGCGGCGAACGTAGAGGTTAAATAGGAGGTAAGAACATGCTAAGATTTGGCTTAGTGGGGAACCCGAATTCGGGGAAAACCACTTTATTTAATGAATTGACGGGCAGTACGGCACACGTAGGCAACTGGCCCGGGGTAACGGTAGATAAGAAAACGGGGGTATACAAAAAAGGCGACGAACCCGTAGATATCGTTGACCTGCCGGGGATTTATTCCCTTTCGCCTTATACGCCCGAAGAGGTGATTGCGAGAAACTTTATTCTCGACGAAAAGCCCGATTGTGTTATCAATATTGTAGACGCGACCAATTTAGAGCGTAACTTATATTTAACCACCCAACTGATGGAGCTTGACGTACCCATGGTTGTGGCTTTGAACATGACGGACGTGTTGGATAAGAACGGCGACCGTATCGACGTGAAGGCGTTGGAAAAGCGGATAGGGCTTCCCGTGGTGGAAATTTCCGCGCTGAAAGGGAATAACGTAGAAAAGCTGATGGCTCGCGCGATTGAAGCCGTAAAGGCAGGGCGCAAGGGGAGCAGTGTCTTAAAAGAATCCGCGCTTGCTTCCGCGATTAATAACGCGGAAATCGCGTTAAAGCTCAAAGAAGTGGAAGCGCCCTTGTTCCATGCGGTAAAGCTTGTAGAAAAGGATTCTATCGAGGTGCAAACGCACCCTGCGGAATCCCGTGCGGTAGAGGCGTTTATTAGGGAAAACTTAACCCAAGACCCGTTCAACGGGGACATGGAGGCGGCGATTGCCGACGCAAGATATAAATACATAACCGCGCATTTTTCGTCTACGCTTACAAGAGCGAGAAAACCCAGCTATGACGAGCTGTCCAAATCGGATAAAGCGGATAAGGTGCTTACCCATAAATGGGCGGGGATTCCCATTTTCCTCGTAATCATGTTTACAATTTTCCACCTTACCTTCTCGGAAAACTTCCTGTATCTTGGCAGTATTATCCCTGCGTTTGGCGAGTGGTGCGGCGTAGAGGGCAACGCTTTGAAGACGATTTTCTTTGCAGGCGGTATCAACTCCCCCGGTGTGATTTTATTCAACGCCATGGAGCTTTTCACAGGCAAGATAGAAGAGTGGCTGTCTTTGGGCTTAGACGGGCTTGGCGCAAACCCCATTCTTGCAGGCTTGATTGTAGACGGTATTTGGGGCGGCGTAGCCTCCGTGCTTTCGTTTTTACCTCAAATCCTCGTGCTGTTCTTACTGTTCTCTATTTTGGAAGACTCTGGTTACATGGCGCGCGTAGCGTTCATGCTGGATAGAATTTTCCGTCGTTTTGGCGTATCGGGCAGAGCGTTCATGCCCATGATTATGGGCTTTGGCTGCTCCGTACCTGCAATGATTAATACTCGTACCATGGCGGACGAAAAGGAAAGACAGGCGACCGTGCGCGTAATTCCTTTCTTCTCGTGCGGGGCAAAAATGCCTATCTTGCTTGCTGTAGCAGGCGGTATCGTGCAGGTATTCGATTTCGGGAATGCCGACGTGATTACCTATTCCATGTATTTACTTGGAATGGTAACGGCGCTTATTTCCTTGCTCGTTATGCGTAACACCACGCAGCGCGGCGAGGCGTCGCCGTTCATTATGGAGCTTCCCACCTACCATATGCCCGGCTTTAAGAACCTGATGCTCCACCTTTGGGATAAGGCAAAGCATTTCATTACCAAAGCGTTTACCATTATTTTGATTTCCTGTGTGGCGATTTGGTTCTTGTCCAACTTCAACTGGAAATGGAAACACGTAGGGTATATCACCGTAGGTGAAGAAGAATTCGCAAGAACAGACTTGTCCATTCTCGCGTCCTTGGGTCAGTTCATTCAGCCTATCTTCACACCGCTTGGGTTCGGCTCTCAGCTCAATACCAACGGCTGGGTATTCGCCGTAGCGGCAGTGCTCGGTTTGATTGCAAAAGAGGACGTTATTGCAGCGTTTGGAACCTTAGCGGCGTGCCTTGCGCCCATGGCGTTTGGCGGCAGCAGTGAAGACGGTATCCGTGAAGTCGTCATTATGATTCAAGCAACTGATATCGGCGTAGCGGGGCTTATCTCCTTTATCGCGTTTAATATGCTCACCATTCCTTGCTTTGCAGCGGTGGCGGCGGCAAGAGGAGAAATCGGCAAGGCAAAATTCAAATGGACGCTACTGTTCTGGATTTTCACTTCCTTCTTGGTATCGAGTATTGTCTATACCGTAGGCGAGTTTGTTTGGCCCATAGCCATTTGGCTCGTTGTCGCAGCGCTTACAGTGGTCGGCATCGTGTTCTACAATAAATATGCGGATAAAAAAGACGCCCAAAAGCGGCTTTTGAACGCAAAGGAATAAAAGCACCTCGCCTGCCCCCTCTGTAAAAACAAAGGGGGCAGGTATGCGAATAAGGAGAAACTATGGAACCTATTGATATTATTCTTATCGTGATTTTGGCAATCGCGCTGATAGGCATTATTGCATATCTCATTTGGAAAAAACGCAAGGGCGAAGGGGGCTGCGGCTGCGGTTGCAGCAGTTGCCCAAGCGCAGGGGCTTGTCATAGAGCAAGCGCCGTAAAACAAGAAGAAACGCCCGATACACAATCGAGCGAAGAGGGAAATGGCGGTGTATAAAATCATGTTTGTGTGCCATGGCAACATTTGCCGTTCGCCTATGGCGGAATTTCAATGTAAGGCAATGGTAGCGGATAGGGCAGACAGGTTTGAAATCGCCTCGTCTGCCGTTTCCACCGAGGAAATTTGGAACGGAATAGGCAATCCCGTCTATCCCCCTGCCAAGGTGGAGCTTGCCAAGCACGGCATTTCTTGCGGGGGAAAACGGGCGCAGCTCTTGACGGAGCAGGACGGGGAATATTACGATTTGCTCCTTTGCATGGACGAAAGCAACCTGCGCCGAGCGCAAAAAATTGTGGGCGCAAAGAACGCGCATAAGTGCCAAAAGCTTTTATCCTTTGCAGAAGAAAAAGGGGACGTAGCCGACCCTTGGTATACGGGTAACTTTACGATAACCTATACGGATATTGAACGAGGCTTGAAAGGGTTACTAATCTACTTAAAGGAAAAACAGCGGTGAACCCGCTGTTTTTTACATATTTTGTAAGATATATTGGAGTATGTACGCGCCCTCTAACAAACCAAGGTGCAGAGGGTAGAAGATATAGAAGAAATATTTCATATTTCGCTTGCCTTTTTCGCCGTTGTATAAAAGGAGCAACGGCAATGCCAAGAGAGCGTAGAATACAACGCCTTTTAATTCTCCTACGTAGGTAATCAAAAGCAACAGCAAAGGAATTGCAAGGCATAAAACCCGTAAAGGTAAGCAATCAAAACTTTTAACCTTGTCGGGGGCAGGTATGCGGTGAAAGTCAAAAATAGAGGCAAATACGGGCATTAAAACGCCGTAAAAGCCGTAGTCTACCGCAAAATTTCTGCAAAATAAATTCACAAAAACGAGGAGTAGGAAAAAGGGCAAAAAGCTAACACATTTTTCCCATACCTTGCACTCCTTATCAAACACTTTTTTCTTAAAAAACTGCAGAGCGTAGATTAATAGGATAGAAAAAGAAAAGGTGATAAGGATACCGAAATATAAATTTTTGGGGTCGAAAATATAATAAACGATTTGACAGATTGCGCCAAGCCCAAATAAGAGGAAAAAGTGCTTTGTCTTGTTGCGGGTATAACGGCAGCCCTCAGCAATGGCAAAGGCAAATAGGGGCATGGAAAGCCTACCTATCGCCCTTATCCACATCACCTTGGGGTAGAAAATAAGCCCGAAATGGTCTATCAGCATGAAAAAGGCGGCGAGAAGTTTTAAGGTGTTCGCGTTTAAGATACGCACCTTTTTAAGCGTTTCCGTCATGGTTTTGCTCCTTCTTAGCAGCCCTTTTTTCAGCTTTTTTTAGTTTTTTCAGGGCTTTCATCTCCTCTTTTTCCTGCTGTTTTTTCAGGGCTTTTTGACTTCTTGCTTTTTGTACCATGTCGTCAAGCTTGGTCATATGCTTTCCCGTAGGGTCGGGTACGTCCATTTTCTTTGCAACGTAATTGCCGATAATGGGAATATTTACAGCGTCCGTTTTCGCGGCGTCCATAAGCAAACGGAACTCCGCTTCCAAGAATTTAATAATGATATAGAAAAGAAGCTCAAGCACCCAGCCGAGCACCATGAGCACGACGAGCAGGAAAGAAAGGGGGTCGAACTCGATTTTGGAAACGACTAAGCCGTATACGGTAATGCCTATTGTGAGGAATTTAATCGAGCGTTTGCTCCACCCATAAATTTCTTTCACCGTCTTTTTCAGCTGTTTTCGTCCCTTTCGCATTTCCACGATAAAGAAGAACACGAAATATCCAAGCGATAGGGTTAACAGCACGGTGTTGGCAATCCAAAACCGTTTCCCCGTGCAAAGGACGTAGATAAGATAGGCAATGGATAATAGCTGTGTGGTAATTTTAATGCCGTTGGCAATTTTTCTAAAATCGCTTATAATCTTACTTAAAGCGGCTTTCGTATAATCAAACATGAGTTTCTCCTTTCAAGCCGTCCTGCGACTTGGGCGGTTTTCCGTAGTAGGAGTAAAATCCGCATACCAGGTTCGCGTTGAACAGCTTTTTCTTTCTATCGGCGGTCTTGCCGAACCACCTTTCAAATTCGGGCAAAGAGGTCAAAATATACCCGTTCCAGTCCGTAAGTGCGCGGAAGGCTTTGCCAAAATTCCCCATAAGCGCGCGCACCTCTTTTTCTTCGCCAAGCCTTTCGCCGTAGGGGGGATTGCTCACGAGTACGCCGTACTTTTCCGCGCTTTTGAACTTGGCGGCGTCGGCAACGGAAAAGCGGATATATGCTTCCACGCCCGCTTTTTTTGCATGGTATTTGGCAATCGAAATTGCCTGCGGGTTAATATCGCTTGCCAAGATTACGGGCTTGATATCATGCTTTTCCAAAGCAAGCGCCTCTTCCTTGGCTTGCGCTAACACGCCGTTTGGCGCACAGCGCCAAGAGGCGAAATCGAAATCACGATTTTTCCCGGGCGCGATATGCAGGGCTTTCATTGCCGCCTCAATGGGTAGCGTACCACTACCGCAAAAGGGGTCGGCAAACGGTTTTTGGATATCCTTATCAGGGTTGTAAAAAGTACTGTCGATAAGCCCCGCGGCCAGTGTTTCCTTTAAGGGCGCGCTGTACGCAAGCGAGCGGTAGCCCCGCTTATGCAAGCCCTCGCCAGAGGTATCTAAGGTGATAGAAACTTCGTCTTTGAAAATGGACACGCCGATAATGGAGCGCGCGCCTGTTTCAGTGAAAGTTTGCCTACCCGATTTTGCTTTATCCGCAAGCCTGCGGATGACCGCTTTTTTTGCCACTCCGCCCGCGGCTTTGATAGCGGCAAGCTTGCTTTGTACACTCTTGCCGTCCATGAGGATTTTGGAATCGGTGGTCAGCCATTCTTCCCAAGGCAGGGCGTAAATGCCGTCGAATAGCTCGTCAAAAGTTTCCGCGTGAAAGCGGGCAAGCAAGATAAGCACCCGTTCTCCCGAGCGTAAAAAGAGGTTGAGGCGCGCGATATCCAGCCAGTCGCCCTCCACTTCAATGCGCCCGTTGTCCGCAGGGGCTTTGTCGTAGCCCAAGGCGAAAATTTGGCGTTTTGTGATTTGTTCCAAGCCCGAGGCTACGGGAATAAGCAATTTCATGACTATCATTATATACACAATTTGTGGGTTTGTCAAGTTCTTGATTGACAAGCGGAGAAAAAGGGGGTATAATGAGGGTATGAAACGAAACTATGAAACCCTCATGCAGGAACAATTGAAAAAAATTCCTCAAGGTGCACGGTTGCTACTCCATAGCTGCTGCGCGCCCTGTTCCTCCGCGTGCTTGGAACGGCTTAAGGAGCATTTTCAAATCACCGTGCTTTATTATAACCCGAACATCGACGAAGAGGCGGAATATCAAAAGCGCAAAGCCGAGCAAATCCGCTTTTTGAAAGAAACGGGTTGGGCGGATTTTTTGGATTGCGATCACGAGGCGGAAAAATTTTTACAAATGGCAAAGGGTTTGGAAACCGAGCCCGAACGCGGAAAACGGTGCTACGCTTGCTATGCCTTGCGGTTAGACAAAACCGCGGAGATTGCCAAGGCAAACGGCTTTGACTATTTTGCGACGACCTTGACGTTAAGTCCGCATAAAAATGCCGAATGGCTAAACGAAATCGGTGAAAAGGCAGGGGGCAGGTATGAGGTGAATTACCTCTACACCGATTTCAAGAAAAAGGGCGGGTATTACCGCTCGATAGAGCTTTCCACGCAGTACGGCTTATATCGGCAGGATTTTTGCGGTTGCAGATTTTCCAAGTGAAGTTTTTTACTTCGTAAAAAGTTGTGGCTGTTATTAATATTCCCATAACTTGCCCCACAGGGGCAAACTTCACTTTCTGCAAGGCGGAAAACTTCACTTGAACTTTGTTCAAACTTATCTTTTGCCGGAAAGGCAAAACTTCACTAACATATGCCCCAAGAGGCATACGGCAAAAATCGACGCTCGAACGCCGTCGAATTTCCCCGAGTGGGGATAACCGCAAGTGCGGTTGACCCCATAGGTCGAAAAACAGCGAAAAAGGGGGTATGTATGCATTGAACTGCATATGAAAAGGGGAAAGTCCCCTACCGAACGATAAACATTACAAAAAAACGCATATGCGGTTGACCGCATATGCGTTTTGCTTTTGGTTTAGGATTAAAGCTTGGGGAGCTTTGCAAGGCTTGCCTGCAATTCCTCGTCCGTGGGCAGGTAGTCCTGCATTTTGCCATCGTGGAATTTTTCATAGGAGAACATATCGAAGTACCCCGTGCCCGTCAAGCCGAATACAATGGTTTTTTCCTCGCCCGTTTGCTTGCACTTCATTGCCTCGTCGATAGCGACGCGGATTGCGTGCGCAGATTCGGGCGCGGGCAAAATGCCCTCAACGCGGGCGAACTGTTCCGCTGCCTCGAACACCTTTGTTTGCTCTACCGAGCGCGCTTCCATTAAGCCCTGTTCATACAATTCGGAAAGAGTAGTCGTCATACCGTGGTAGCGAAGACCGCCTGCATGGCTTGCTGAGGGGATAAAGCCCGAACCGAGGGTGTACATTTTCGCCAAGGGGCAAACCTTGCCCGTATCGCAGTAGTCGTACGCGTACTTGCCCCTCGTTAAGGTGGGGCAGGACGCGGGCACAACGGCGATAAATTGATATTTCGCCTTGCCCT
>JAZUQM010000063.1:0-7466 GCA_045605705.1 Candidatus Scatosoma sp. | reverse complement strand
CACCCCAACCACCCCGAAAAGAGCGACCCTACGAACAAGGTTGCCCTCGGCGGCGGGGTCGTGATTAAAAACCACGCGAACAAAGCGTATATTACGGACGCCATGTCCTCGGCGATTGTAAAAACGGTGCTTGATAAAGCGGAAATACCCTATCAAGCCTTTTTCAACCGCTCGGACGTAAGAAGCGGCAGCACCTTAGGCACGGCGGCGCTCCGCTATGCAGGTATGCTCGGCGCGGATATCGGTATCCCGCAGCTTGCCATGCACTCCGCCTGCGAAAGCTTTGCCAAAGCGGACTATAAGGCAATGGAAAAAGCCTTGACCGCCTTTTATCGTACCACCCTTACCCCCACCGACGACGGCTTGACCGTAGAATAAATTGAAAAGTATAACCGCCTTGCGAATACGTCGCAAGGCGGTTTTTTATTATTCGTCAAGTCCTATAAGCTCTTCTATCGTTACACCGTAATATTTGGCAAGTTTAACGCAAAAATCAATATTCGGTAAAACCTCTCCTCTCTCCCAACGAGAAAGATTTTGGTTGGAAATTCCCGTTTCCTCTTCCACCTGCAATAATGTTTTTCCGCAAAGAAGCCTTTGCTGTCTTATCCCTTCGCCGTAAGTCATAATACTTTCCTCTTATACTATTTTTATCACAAATATGTGGAAAATACTTGACTTCCACATATTTGTGGATTACAATATTTGCAAGACGAGAAGGAGTTTAATTTATGCGAAGTATAATTGAGAAAATTTATAACCTTAGATGTGATGAAAGAAAAATTGATCTAGAAACAAGCGAAAACGAGAAAAGAGAATTTGAAGGATTTGAAGATTTAAGAAAAACACTTAGCGGTGATCATTTGACTAAATTCATCTCTTATACGGACATTTTAGATGAGCTTTATCGAAATGAAAACGAACAAGCTTTTCGTGATGGATTTATACTCGGTGCGTTGCTGATGACGGAAATTTTTAACAAAAAAAATTAAAATAAAGAAACCGTTGCAAGTGCAACGGTTTCTTTATCTACATAAATTTCTTATTTAATAAACGCTCTAAACGCAAGGTAGGTTTCGTATACGTCTGCCTTGGAAACGACTTCGTAAGGCGCGTGCATGGAAGCTACCGCTACGCCGATATCAATGGTATCGATATTCATTTTTGCAATGTACTTCGCAACCGTACCGCCGCCGCCGATATCCACTCTACCAAGCTCGCCCGTTTGCCAAATAACGCCGTTATCGTCAAAGAGCTTACGAAGATAGCCGATATATTCCGCATCAGCGTCCGAAGAACCGCTCTTACCGCGTGCGCCCGTGAACTTCGTAATCCCTGCGCCGTGGGAAAGGTAAGTGGAGTTCATTTTTTCCATAACCTCGGGATAGTTGGGGTCGTACGCCGCATTTACGTCCGCGGACAAGCACTTGGAATGCGCGCGCACCGCCGCCGAAGTGGTATTTGCGGACGCCGCAATCGCGTCGATTAAATCGGTGAATACCGCGCACTGCATACCCGTCGTGCCCTCGCTGCCGATCTCCTCCTTATCCGCAAGCACAACCATGACCGTGTTCTTCGTCGAAGCTTCGTCAAAGAGCGCGGTATATGCGGGATAGGAGCATACTCTATCGTCATGACCGTAAGCACCGATAAGCGCGCGGTCAAAACCGATATCCTTTGCCTTGAAAGCGGGAACTAAGGAAAGCTCCGCAGAAAGGAAATCCGCCTCGTCCATGCCGTATTTTTGATTGAGGATTCTAAGCACGTTTTCTTTTACCGTCTTATCCTTATCCTCTTTCGCTGCAGTATAAGGGATATTGCCAAACCAAATATTCAAGCCCTCGCCCTCGATTGCCTCGCCCAAGGGCTTCACGTTTTGCTTTGCCGCAAGGTGGGGAAGAAGGTCGCTGATATAGAAAACGGGGTCGTTATCGTCTTCGCCGATTTTCACGTTGAGCTTGTCGCCGCTTTTCAGCGCAACCGTACCGTGAAGCGCAAGAGGAATGGTCGCCCACTGATACTTACGGATACCGCCGTAGTAGTGCGTTTTTCCAAGCGCAATCCCTTCCGCCTCGTAAAGGGGAACTTGCTTTAAGTCGATTCTCGGGCTATCGATATGGGACGCGATAATGCGGATACCCTCTTTGGATACGTCCGCGCTGCCCATACGGATTAAATACATATTTTTACCGCGGTTGTTATAGTACACCTTATCGCCTGCTTTGAGCTTCATGCCAAATTCAAAGGGCTTATAGTCTTGCGCCTTTGCAGCCTCTTCGACGTAAGCGCAAACCTCGCGTTCGGTTTTCCCCTCGTCGAGGAAGGTTTTATACCCTTCGGCATAGTCGAAAATCTCTTTCAAGAGTTTCTCGTCCGCTTTTTCGTATACGTTCGTTCTTTTGTAAGAAAGTTCACTCATATATATTTCTCCTTTTTCTTTTTTCATATTTTGCTGCGTTGCTTTGCAACGCCAAAACCGCAAAGCGGTTATAACGCAAAACTGCGTTTTGCTGTTGTGGGTCCATTTTTTGCGGAGCGCTGCTCCGCACCACGGCAGGGCTGCTTGCCCTGCACCCAGCGAGAAACTGAGTTTCTCGACTTCCCGTTAGGTTAGTGCAGGAAGCCTTTGATAATTTCTTCTTCCGCCTCTTTTTCGCTAAGGCCTAAGGTCATCAATTTGATAAGCTGTTCGCCCGCGATTTTACCGATAGCCGCCTCGTGTACCAGCTCCGCGTCGATATGGTTTGCCGTAAGGCAGGGCGCCGCCGCAACCTTTGCGCTGTCCATAATAATCGCGTCGCACTCGGTATGACCGTGGCAGGGCGCGTTGCCGTTCATGGTCGAAACGAAACGCTGCACCGATTGATCCGCCGCAACCGACCTCGACATAATGTCCGCGCTGCAACCCTCTCCGTTCATATCCACCACAAAATCGGTATCCGCTACCTGTACGCCGTGCGTATACAGCTTTTCCTTTACGATAAAGTTGGAGCCCGCCGCCATGTCCGCTTTGGTGATACGCTTGGTGGAATCAATTCCCTTGATTTGCGTAGTTTCCATAATCATATGCGCGCCCTCGGCAAGGTGTACCACCGTTTCAGGGTTCATGACGTTTTTGCCGTTGCCGTCCCCGCCACCGTAGTGCTTTTCCACGTATTTTACCTTGGCGTTTTTTCCTACGTAAAAGGTATGCACGCCGTCATGGCGAGAGGTTGTATCTACCCCTCCGCAGTTGTGAATACCGCAGCCTGCGATAATCACCACGTCCGCGTCCTCACCGATATAGAAATCGTTATACACAACCTCTTGCAAGCCTGCTTTACTAATGATAACGGGTATATGCACGCTTTCGTTTTTCGTCCCGGGCTTGATCATGATATCAATCCCGTCCTTTCCGTCCGTCTTATTGACAATATCAATATTCGCCGTGGTATTTCTTCCAAGCGATTGACTGTTCCCTCGAATGTTGAACGCACCCTCGGGGGTGGAGTGCAAATCGGCAATCTGCATAAGCAGTTCTTTTTGTATTGAATCCATACCTGCCCCCCTCCTTTATAATTTTTCCGTGAGCACTTTACACGAATCCGCGCTTAAAAGCTTGGGCAAAACCTCTGCCTTCGCGCCTACGCTTTGCACCTGTCCGTCCGCAAGGACAACAATCTTGTCCGCGATATTCAAAATGCGTTCTTGGTGGGAAATAATCAAGATATTCCCTTTCGTTTTTTCGTGCATCTTCTCAAAAACCTTGATAAGGTTGCCAAAGCTCCACAAATCGATACCCGCCTCGGGTTCGTCGAAGATAGAAAGCTTGGTACTGCGCGCCAAAATGGTGGCAATCTCAATACGTTTGAGCTCCCCGCCCGAAAGCGAAGCGTTTACTTCCCTATCGATATAATCGCGGGCGCACATGCCCACTTCGGAGAGATACGCGCAAGCGTCGGACACCTTTAAGGTCTTCCCTGCCGCAATATTGATTAAATCGCGCACGGTAAGCCCCTTGAAACGAACGGGTTGTTGGAAAGCATAGGAAACCCCCTTATGCGCCCTTTCCGTAATCGAAAGGTCGGTGATATCCTCGCCGTCCAGATAAATCCTGCCCTCGGTAGGAGTGTAAATACCCGCAATCACCTTAGCAAGGGTGGATTTACCGCCGCCGTTTGGTCCTGTGAACGCAACAAACCGCTCGTCCAAAGTCAGGTTAATATTTTTAAGAATTTGTTTTTCGCCTAATTCGTCTTTTACACGATAGCCTATATTTTTAAGTTCTAACATAATCTTTCTCTTGGTAGTATTTATACCACAAAACGGGTACAAGTAAACGCTTTATAAAATTTCCATAAGCGCGCCGTGGGTTTTGAGCCATTTCCGCCGAATTTTCCAATCGGGGATATACCTTTCTACCTCTTGCCAAAAACGCTTGGAATGGTCTTTGTGGCAAACGTGCGCAAGCTCGTGCACGACCACGTATTCTATGATTTCTTTGGGCGTATATAGCAAACGGAAGGAATAGCGAATTTCGTTCTTCCCAGAACAAGAGCCCCAACGCCCTCGTGCCGAGCCTATCGACACCGAAGTATAGCTTAAGCCCATCTCTTTCGCGGTTTGCGCCGTTAAGCCAGACAAGATACGTTCCGCGTTTTCTTTCAGCCAACGGATAAGCCTTACTTTCGCGTTTTTTTCAGGCAGAAGAATGCGATTTTGCACGCCGTCATACCCTACTTTACTCTCATTCGTAAGCACGATTTTGCAGGGCTTGCCGAGGAGCGGCAGCTCGTAGCCATTCAAGTCCTCGTTCGGTAATTCAATACCTGCCCCTATCCTTTCCCCTTTTTTACGCAAAATCCAACCTTCTTTTTCCTGTAAAAACGCGAAAATCCGTTCCTTACTGCAAGCAATCGGGGCGCGCACGGTCAACTTTCCGAAAGCGTCGATCGAAATCGCCAGCGTTTTGCGTTTGGAACGGATAATTTCGTCAGGTTGTATCACGTGTTTAGTCTTCGTAGCCTCTAGGGTTGCCGCTTTGCCATTTCCATTGCGAAGCGCACATTTCCTCTATGCCGTTCTTTGCAGTCCAATGCAGCTCCTTCGCCGCTTTATCAGGGGCCGCGTAGCAAGCCGCGATGTCGCCGGGGCGGCGGTCGCAAATCTTATAGGGCAATTTCTTCCCGCAAGCCTTTTCAAAGGCGTGGATCATTTCCAAAACGCTGTAGCCTCTGCCCGTGCCGAGGTTGTAGATATGTACGCCGCTCTCGTTGCAATGTTCGATTGCCGCAATGTGTCCAAGCGCAAGGTCAACGACGTGGATATAATCGCGCACACCCGTTCCGTCGGGGGTGTCGTAGTCGTTACCAAAGACGTTGATGCAGGCAAGCTTGCCGCTGGCAACCTGCGCCACGAAGGGCATGAGGTTGTTGGGGATCCCCTTAGGGTCCTCACCGATAAGCCCGCTTTCGTGCGCGCCTACGGGGTTGAAATAACGGAGCAAAATGATATTCCATTCGTTATCCGCTTTATACAAGTCTTGCATGATCATTTCCATCATGAGCTTGGTGCTGCCGTAGGGATTGGTCGTGGATAAACGGCAGGTTTCGTCCAACGGCAAACGCTCGGGATCGCCGTATACGGTTGCGGACGAGGAGAAAATAATCTTCTTTACGCCGTACTTCGTCATAAGCTGCAACAGCGATACCGTACCGCTGATGTTGTTTTCATAATATTTCAAGGGCAATCTACAGCTTTCGCCAACCGCTTTGAACGCCGCAAAGTGAATGACTGCGTCAAACTTGTGCGCCTTAAAAATCTTTTCCATACTCTCCTCGTCGCGGATATCCGTTTCGTAGAAGGTTACCGTTTTACCCGTAATTTGCTGTACTCTGCGGATACTTTCAAAACTGGAATTGCTGAAATTATCCACTACGACTACCTCGTAATTTTTGTTCAAAAGCTCTAATACCGTATGCGAGCCGATATACCCGCTTCCGCCGGTTACCAAAATAGTTGCCATATACGCACCTCTTAAAAATTAGTCTTCATCCTGCTCTTCTTCCGTTTCCGCCTTACAAGCACGGACCTTGAGCACCTTTTGCTTGGTTGCTTTGACAATTTTTATTTCAATATCTTCAAAGCGTACCGTTTCACCGATGGGCGGAATTCCGCCGTGTTTTTCCGTTACCCAACCGCCAATGGTGTTGGATTCGCAGGTTTCGTCCTCGAATTTCTTATCAAAGAGCTCGAAAAACTCCTCCAAGCCGCATTTACCGTCCACCCAATACTCGCCGTCGGCAATTTTACCAAAGTGAATCTCTTCCTCGTCGTGTTCATCCCAAATTTCCCCGACGAGCTCTTCCAAAATATCCTCCAAGGTTACGATACCGACCAAACCGCCGTATTCGTCGGAAACCGCCGCCATATGGATTTTTTGTTTTTGCAGCTGCTTCAAAAGCGCAGAGATACGGGTATGCTCGGTCGTGAATGCAATATCCTGTACCAAGTGCCCGATTTCCTTTTCGCCGCTAACGTAGCCTACGAAGAAATCCCGCTCGTGAATCAGCCCGATAACGTTGTCGATTGTGTTTTTGTACACAGGCAAGCGGGAGTAACCCGTTTTCTTAAACAGCTCGCAAATCTCCTCCATGGTGGAATCCTCATCCGCGGCGATAACGTCCACGCGAGGAACTAAAATATCCTCCACCTTCAAATCATCAAACTCAAGAGCCGAACGAACAAGCTCCGACTCGTCCTCCTTAAGCGTACCGCTTTCCTCCGCCTCTTCCACAAGAGACAAAAGCTCTTCGTCCGTTACCACGTCGTCTTTTTTAAGCTTAAACAGCTTGGCAAACCCTGCTTTATAGAAGTCGAACACCTTGCAAATGGGCATCAAAACCCAATAAAAGAGCAGCATGACGGGATAGAAGAAGAAGCAAAATTTTTCAGGATACACGCTTGCCAAATATTTGGGCGTGATTTCACCGAAAAGGAGTACCACTACGGTTAAAACCGCGGTGGATACGGTAGGCGCCAGCTCGGGATTATGGATAAAAATATCCGCAAACAGCACCGTGCCTATAGCGGATGCCGAAATATTGACGATGTTGTTGCCTACGAGAATTGCCGTAACTAGCTTATCGTAGCCCTCGTCCGCGAATTTGTAGACGGCTTTCGCGTTTTTCTTACCCTGCGTAACGTAAGTTTTCAGCTTAATCCTGTTCGCGCAGGAATACGCCGTTTCCGTTGCCGAGAAAAACCCAGAGAGTAGTACCAATACGATGATTACGATAATCAAAGATAGGTGATCCATGATGGTTGTTGAATATCCTCCTAAAAAAGAAAAGTGTGTATTTTTGAGAAAATTTTTTCTCATCTATCATTATAATACTTTTTTCTATTCCTTGTCAAGATAAGCGGGCGTATTTTTATAATTTTTTTTGCGCTTTCAATTTTTTCTACGCACAACGCCCTATCTATAA
>JAZUQM010000062.1:0-6238 GCA_045605705.1 Candidatus Scatosoma sp. | reverse complement strand
ATCAAATCGATGAAGGCTATGCCCGGCGTTATGTTCGTGGTTGACCCCCACAACGAAGATATCGCAATCAAAGAAGCGAAAAAGCTTGGTATTAAGATTGTTGCAATCACCGATACCAACTGCGATCCCGACGAAGTGGATTACGTAATCCCCGGTAACGACGACGCTATCCGCGCAATCAAGTTGATTTCGTCCGTTATCGCAAACGCAGTTATCGAAGCAAATCAAGGCGAAGAAGCTTTGGTTGCTCCCGCTGTAGAAGCTGAACCCACCTCCATCGAAGAAGTGGTAGCGGCTGAAAACGAGTAATCATTAAGATAAAGGAGAAAAGAATTATGGCATTCACGGCTAAAGACGTAATGGCGCTCCGCGAAAAGACGGGCGCAGGCGTTATGGACTGCAAAAAAGCATTGACCGACGCTGACGGCGACATGAGCAAAGCAGCTGACCTTTTGAGAGAAAGAGGTATCGCAAAGGCTGAAAAGAAGGCATCCCGTATCGCTGCGGAAGGTATCGTTGCTTGCGTTATCGAAGGCAACACGGGCGTTATGGTAGAGCTCAACTGCGAATCCGACTTCGTTGCAAAGAACCCTCAGTTCTTGGAAATTGCAACGGAAGTTGCTAAGGTTGTAGCAAAAGATAGCCCTGCAAGCGTTGAAGCGTTGCTTGCTTGCAACACCGCTGCAAACGGCACGGTTGAAGAATACCTTAAAGGTAAAATCGCTATCATCGGTGAAAAGATTGCCGTTAGAAGATTTGAAAAATTCACGACGGAAGGTTTCCTTGAAAGCTATATCCACCTCGGCGGTAAGCTTGGCGTTATGCTTGACATGAACGGCGCGGCTACCGACGCAGCTAAAGAAGTAGCGCACGATATCACCTTGCAAATCGCGTTCACGAAGCCTGCTTACCTTACCAAGGAAGAAGTTTCCGCTGAAACGATTGCTAAGGAAAAGGAAGTGCTTAAACAGCAAGCGATGAACGAAGGTAAACCCGAAGCAATCGCTGAAAAGATGGTTATGGGCAGAATTAAGAAGTTCTACGAAGAAAACTGTCTTTTGGAACAGGCGTTCATTAAGGACGATTCCAAGAAGATTGCTGACCTTCTTAAATCCGCAGGCGTTTCCATCAACAAGTTCGCATTCTTCGTAATGGGCGAAGGTCTTGAAAAGAAGAGCGAAGATTTGAGCGAAGAAGTTGCAAAGCAAGTTGCGGCAATGAAGAACTAAATTTAAGCAAAATAAAACTGCGCAAGGCATGCCTTGCGCAGTTTTTTCGTAACCAAATTAAATAACGACGATATCCTTTGCCTTGAAATCCTCTTTAAGGGCGTCGGGGAAATCCTCGTCCGTAATCAAAACGTTGATATCTTCCGCCCGTGCAAAGGTGTAGGGCTTGATTTTGCCGATTTTCGAGCTGTCGAGCATCATATACAAGAATTTCGCCTTTTTGCAAATCACGCGAAGCAATTCCGCTTCTACCTGCGAGCTGCAAGAGAACCCGTTTTCGGGGGTGAACGCCGCCGCGGAGATAATCGCAAGCTCGAAATTCGTGTCCGTGAAATACAGCGAAGAGAAAGAGGAGGCTGTGGACAGGTTTTCCTTAATAAGCTGTCCGCCGAGTACGTTAACGATAACGTTCTTCTTTTTCGCAAGCTCGCTGGCAACTGCCAAACCGTTGGTGAACACGTTGCAAGGCTTATCGGGCATTTCCTTGGCAAGGTACAACGCCGTTGTACCGCCGTCGATAAAGATGGACGCCCCTTCGTCGATAAGTCCCGCCGCTTTTTGTGCGATGACGATTTTTTCGTCCGTATGAATGGTGGTTTTCTTGGTATAGGGCTCACCCGAGGTCTTTTGTACCTCGCGTACGGACATTGCGCCGCCGCGAATACGGATGATTTTTCCTTCTTCTTCTAATTGAAATAAGTCCCTGCGCAGGGTCATTTGCGATACGTGGGGGAAGAACTCCTCAAGCTGTTCAAAGGTCAGTTTACCACGCTTATCTAATATTTCCGCAACCTTGTCAATACGGTCTCTTTTCATGTATATCTACTCCTTTTGTGCTTTTTTCACATATAATTTATCATAAAAATGAAAATTTTGCAAGCAAACGGGGGCGGTTTTGTAATTTTTTTTGTAAAATAACAAAAAAATGAAAATTTAATGAATAAAATTTTCATATAGTTTTGCTTGCGGTTTATGAGCGGAATGTGGTATAATAAAGGAAAGAAGGGTAGGCGGAAAAATATATGTACGATTTTTTAACCGATTTAGACGAATATTTTTGCGAAAAATATGCAAATTACGATAAGCTTTGCGTTTTACCGGGCTATGAAATGCCCGTTATGCAGCGTTCTAAGATAGACGTAGACGGCAGGGTGTATGCGTATACGCTGCCCCCTGAAACCATGCGGCTTGCCGAACAAAAGGCGAAAAAGGCGTTACTTGCGGAACTTAAACTCCGCATGACGGACATTACATTTTCCTTTTCCTTTCGCCCTCTGGGCTTTTTTGCGCGCATTAAGGAGCGCTTTTCTAAATACGCCGTCTATAAGGGGTTAGAGGTGCTTTTTGGGAAATACGGCTTGACGGCGGAGGACGCGCTTGCGCGGCTTGACGTGAGCGAGGAGATTTGGCAGGGAATTTGTAAGGGGAAATTTTTACCCTCGAAGAATCTCGTGCTTTCCCTTGCTTTAACGGCGAATTTCTCCTATGAGGATACCATGTCTTTGCTCACGCTTTGCGGAGAGGAAATGGATATGGCTATTGTAAAAGACGTTGTCATCTCGTACCTGCTTATCCGCAAGGTGTACAATCGCGATATGATAGACGCGGCTTTGGGGGAGTACAAGATAGAAAATTTGTTTGTTAAGTGATGGCTCTATCATCTCACCCGATTGATTTTTGACGGGAACACCCCGCAAAATACTGCGTGCTTTTCTCGGTTACAGACCATTGGGGGTATGCGCCCTCAAAAACGCTTGTCTTTTTTGCGTTTTCCTCGTCAAAACGTAATAAATCACGAATCAATCGTTTTCTATGATATAGCCAAGTAAAAACACTTGCGTTTTATGTCCGCATATGATATAATGATTACAACTTAACACCGAGCGGGAAAAGAGTACCTTTTTCTTCTGCCGTAACAGAGAGGCACGCCGTAGGCTGAAAGCGGGCTGGTCAAGAGGAAGCTGGGAAAGTGCGTTTCCGCGTTTTTAGGGTACGGTTCGTCCCCGTGAAAAGACGAGAAAGGAAAAAGCCTTGGGCTTTTTTGAAGTAAAGTGGAACAGCGTTGAAATACGCCTTTACGCCAACACGGTGTAAGGGCGTTTTTTGTTTAAGGAGCTAGTATGTGGTTCAAAAGTTTAAGAGAGGACATTAAAGCGGCGAAAGCCAACGACCCCGCGGCGCGCAATTCCTTTGAGATTTGGCTCACCTACTCGGGGGTGCACGCATTGTCGTGGCACAGGGTTGCGCATTTCTTCTATAGAATAAAGCTTAAGCTGATAGCTAGGATTTTAAGCCAAATGGCTAGGTTTTTCACGGGTGTGGAAATCCACCCTGCGGCGAAAATCGAGGCGGGCGTATTTATCGACCACGGCATGGGCGTAGTGATAGGGGAAACGGCGGAGGTGCATAAAGGCACGGTCATCTATCAAGGGGTTACCTTGGGCGGTACCGGCAAGGAGCACGGAAAGCGCCACCCCACCATTATGGAAAACGTTACCCTGTCCGCAGGGGCAAGGGTGCTTGGCGGATTTACCGTAGGTAAGGGCGCGAAAATCGGTGCGGGCGCGGTGGTATTAAAGGAGGTTCCGCCGTACGCTACCGTTGTCGGCGTTCCGGGGCGTATCGTGCGTATCCGCACTCCTGAAGAGGAAGACCCTGTAAAAAGCGGATTAACCGCAACGCTTGCCCTTTCTCACGAAGCGAAAGAAGAGCTTGCCAAAGAGCGGGCCAATGAGGCGGAAAAACAAAGAAATAACCCTACCATGTATGAGTTGAAGGAGAAAAACCATGAAAATATATAATTCTTATACCAAAAGAAAGGAAGAATTTCAGCCCTTGGAGGGCAACAAGGTAAAGATGTATGCCTGCGGGATTACGGTATCGGGCGAGGCGCATATCGGGCACGGTTATCAAGCGCTAATCTACGATATCATGCGTAAGTATCTCAAACGCTTGGGCTATGACGTAACGTATGCCCGCAACTACACCGACGTGGATGATAAGATTATCGCAAAATCCCGCGAAACGGGGATCCCCGCGGACGAATATGCCGCTAAAATGATTGAGAATATCAACAAAATCATGGACAAGTTCGAGGTGGACGATCCCGACGTTTGGCTGAAGGCGACGGAGAATATCGGCAACATCATCGATTTTATCCAAAAGCTTATAGAAAAAGGGCATGCATACCCCACCAAAAACGGAGACGTATATTTTGACGTGGCGTCTTTCCCGGGATATGGCAAGCTGTCGAATAGAAATATTGAGGACGCTTTGGACGGCGTACGCGTGGACAACGACGACGAGAAGAAAAACGCCTACGATTTCGCGCTTTGGAAGAGTGCGAAGCCGGGGGAAATCTCTTGGGATTCTCCTTGGGGCAAAGGCAGACCGGGGTGGCATATCGAATGCTCGGCAATGAACAGAGAGGCGTTTGGCGAACAAATCGATATTCACGGCGGGGGCAGGGATTTGATTTTCCCTCATCACGAAAACGAAATTGCGCAAACGGAAGCGCATACGGGCAAGCAGTTCGTCAAATACTGGACGCATAACGGGCTTATCAAGGTCAACGGACAAAAAATGAGTAAATCCTTGGGGAACAGTTTACTTCTTGCCGATCTTTTGGAAAAGTATTCGGACGAGGCGGTGAAGTTTGCGCTTTTGCAAACCAACTACCGCAACGATATCAATATCACGGACGATTTATTCCCCGAGGCGGAAAAGCATTTGTATGAATTTTACACCACGCTGTCCGTTTTGGATAAGGTCATGGATAAGGTACGCGGTATAGAGTTCACCCTTGACCTGGACGCTGCAACGCGCGCTGCGGAGAGCGCGGGAAAGGTCGAGCAGGAGTTTGACGAGTGCATGAGCGATGACTTCAACACTGCCCTTGCCCTTTCCAATCTTTTTGGGTACTTCAAGGAAATGAAAAAGTTGCTCAGTGCGGGCAAATCGGGGGATTTATTCGAGGCGTTAGCCCTTTCGATTGCCGTGAGAAAGACGTACGAGCTGTTGGGCTTGTTCAAAAAGAACGCGGCGGAATATTTGGCTTGGTACGATAGCAAAAACGCCGAGGAAATCCCCGCGGAAGTTAAGGCAATTGCTGAGGAGCGTTGGCAGGCTCGCCAAAACAAAGACTGGGCAAAGAGCGACGAGCTTAGAGGCAAGCTCTTAGAGCTTGGTTATGCGGTCAAGGACAGCAAAACGGGCTACGAACTTATGAAAAATTAATCCCACCCCTCGCGTTTGCTTGACAAACGGGGGCGGGGCATATATAATGAAAGGCGAAATCAAAATAGAGGACAAACCTTATGAAAGCAAAAGAATTAAGAGAATTGTATTTGGGCTTTTTCAAAGACCGTGGGCATAAAGTTATTCCCTCGGCGTCTTTGATTCCTGAAAACGACCCTACCGTGCTCTTCACGACGGCGGGTATGCACCCGCTCGTACCGTACCTGCTTGGGGAAAAACACCCCGCGGGCAACCGCCTTACGGACGTGCAAAAGTGCGTGCGTACGGGGGATATCGACGACGTTGGCGACGAAAGACACTGTACCTTCTTTGAAATGCTGGGCAACTGGTCGCTTGGCGATTATTTCAAGGAAGAAATGATCCCTTGGAGTTATGAATTCTTGACGGGGGAGAAGTATTTGAACATTCCCGCAGACAAAATTGCCGTAACCGTATTCGGCGGGGACGAAACTCTGCCCCGCGATAACGAGGCAGCGGCGCTTTGGGAAAAAGCAGGCATTAAGAAAGAGAATATCTATTTCATGCCCCGTGAAAACAACTGGTGGGGGCCTGCCGGCTTGACCGGCCCTTGCGGTACGGATACGGAAATGTTCGTTATCCGTAAACCCAAGTGCTCGCCGAATTGCAATCCCGATTGCAACTGCGGCGCGTTCCTTGAAATTTGGAACGACGTATTCATGCGTTTTAATAAGCAAGCGGACGGTACGTATACCGAGCTTTCGCAAAAGAACGTGGACACGGGTATGGGCTTA
>JAZUQM010000061.1:0-2555 GCA_045605705.1 Candidatus Scatosoma sp. | reverse complement strand
GCTTGGCCCCCGACTTCTAAAAAAAGGCTTTTCTTCAAAAGCCTTTTTTTGTTTTTTGCGGACGTTTATTCCGCGTCAACCGTTTCTCCGTCTCTTTCGCGGATTTCGATAGCGTATCTCTTTTCGTTTGCAGGCGTAGCCGCGCGTACAATAGTACGCAGCGCTTTTGCAATCTTGCCCTGCTTACCGATTACTTTCCCCATATCCGAGGGAGAAAGCACGACGCAAACCTCGATTACACGCTCTTTTTCGTTGACGATATATTCGACGTTTTCTTTATCTTCCGCGAACTGTCCAACGACGTATTTAATTAAATCTAACATAATATTCTCCTTTTACCTTGCCTTTCTCGCAGCCCCTAAACCGTGTAGCTACAAGAAAGACGCTTATTTAGAGCTGTTTCATTATTTAGATTTCTTCGTCTTGGTCTTGGAAGGGCTAAGCTTCGCGCTCTTTTCCATAGCGCCCGTCTTAACAAGCAAGTTCTTTACCGTTTCGGTGGGCTGAACACCTTTTGCAAGCCATTCTTTCGCCAATTCTACGTTGATATCAAGTTCTGCGGGTTCGCAGGTAGGTCTATAATGACCAACGCAATCAATGTATTCGCCGGTTGCAGCCTTTCTGCTGTCAACAACAACTACACGGTAGATAGGGTTCTTCTTGTCGCCCATTCTAAAAAGTCTCATTTTTACCATAATAAATACCTCCAAAGTATCTTAAAAATTTTTTCTTATTTTTGACGGGTTGCCCCGTTTTTATCGTTTGTTAAAAGGGAAGTTTGAAACGTCCTTTCCCGCCTTTGAGCTGTTTCATAAGCATTTTCGTTTGCTCAAACTGCTTCAAAAGTTGGTTAATCTCCTGCACACTCGTGCCCGAACCCGCCGCAATGCGGCGTTTTCTACGGCTGTCGATAATCGAGGGATTGTCCCGCTCTTGCTTGGTCATGGAAAGGATAATCGCTTTCGTGCGCTCAATACGCTTTTCATCGATATCCCCTTCGTTAACCTTCAGCTTGCCTGCCCCAGGGAGCATGGACAGCATCGCTGACGCACCGCCCATCTTCTTCATCATGGAGAATTGTTCCAAATAATCGTTGAGGGTAAAGGTATTCGCCAGCATTTTTTGCTGCATTTTCTTGACGTCTTCTTCAGTGATGGCTTGCTGCGCTTTCTCAATCAAAGACAGCACGTCCCCCATACCCAAAATTCTCGACGCCATACGGTCGGGATAGAAGGGTTCAAGGTCGGTAAGCTTTTCGCCTACGCCGATAAATTTAATCGGCTTGCCCGTAACCGCTTTAATCGAAAGACATGCACCGCCTCTCGTGTCGCCGTCGAGCTTTGTCAAAATCACACCCGTGATATCCAAGCGCGAATTAAAGGTTTCCGCTACGTTCACTGCCTCTTGCCCCGTCATTGCGTCTACAACGAGCAGGGTTTCGGTAACTTCGACTTCCTTTTTGATATTCTCAAGTTCCTGCATGAGGTTATCGTCGATTTGCAACCGCCCCGCCGTATCCAAAATGACCGTGTCATAGTTCATGGAACGTGCGTGCTCGATTGCTTGTTTTGCCGTTTTCACGGGGTTTTGCGTGCCCTTTTCAAACACCTCTACCCCCGCGTTTTTGCCCACGACTTGGAGCTGCGTAATCGCTGCGGGACGGTAAATATCCCCCGCCACCAAAAGCGGGCGTTTGCCCTGCTTTTTAAGGTTCAACGCAAGCTTGCCCGAAAGGGTGGTCTTACCCGCGCCCTGCAAACCGCACATCATAATCACGGTAGGAAGCTTGGGTGAAACCTCTAATTTCGCGTTCTTTGCGCCCATGAGCGCAATCAACTCTTCGTTGACGATTTTAATAACCTGCTGCGCGGGATTGAGCGAGGACAAGATTTCCTGTCCCACCGCCTTTTCCGAAACCTCGGCAATGAACTGTTTGGCAACCTTGAGGTTGACGTCCGCCTCTAAAAGGGCTACGCGCACCTCGCGCATCGCCGTGCGGATTTCCAGCTCAGTGAGTTTGCCCCTTTTCGTCAGCTTGGAAAATATATGATTTAATCTTTCGGATAAAGAACCGAATAACGCCATGCAAAACTCCTTTTTATTCCTCTTGGCGGAACGCCTTTCCCCACACTGCGCCCTCTTGCGTTTCTTCCTTTTCCACGCCGAACTCGCTGTGAACCGCGTCTAAACGCTCTTTTAACGCTTGCGTTTTGGGGGAGTTTTCCGTTTCTATAAACCGTTCCACTTCCGTCATGTAAGCGGAATATTCACGGGATACTTCGTCCAAAGCCTTTGCAAAGCAAAGCTTTGCTTCGTAGGTTTCCAACTGTTTACGGCTTTTATTCAAGCAATCGGAAACGCTTTGACGAGATACCCCTTTTTGCTCGGCTATCTCGCCCAAGGAAAGGTCGTAGTTAAAGTACAGGTCGGTGATTTCCCTTTGCGTTGCCGTAAGCAAGGGGGAATACAAATCCCAAAGCCGAAGAAACTGCAAATCGTCTTTCATTTCTTCCACCTCCGCTGTATTCCTTGTATAGTATACACATAAAAAATAC
>JAZUQM010000060.1:0-9744 GCA_045605705.1 Candidatus Scatosoma sp. | reverse complement strand
CCTTTAATTATAGCACAAAGGGGTGCAAAAAGTCCATTATTTTGAAAAAATAACACAAAAAAATGCAAAAAAATGGATAAAAACTTCAAAAATGGTATTGCAATCGTTGAAAAAGTGTGTTATAATCGTGGTAAGAAAGATAAAATGACGGGGGTACTTTGCGGCAGATTTATCAAAAATATTTCTAAAGGGGGTACCAAAGATGGCTCAGGGTACGGTTAAGTGGTTTAACGCGGAAAAGGGCTACGGATTCATCGCGGGCGATGAGGGCGGCGATGACGTGTTCGTTCATTTTTCTGCAATTGTTGCCGAAGGCTACCGGAGATTGAAAGAAGGGCAAAAGGTTTCCTACGAAACGGAAGCCGACCCGAAAAATCCCGAAAAGCTTCGCGCTGTCAACGTGCAAGCGCTTTAAGGAAACTACGAAAAAAACCGTGTCCCTCGGGCGCGGTTTTTTTTATAGGGCAAATGCGAAAAAATGCCTCTACACCATTGACAAAATCATAGATTTTGTGTATAATCATAAAAAGGGAAAAGGAGGAACGTGCATGTATCCGTATCCAATTGTGTTGGGCATGGGGCTTTACGAGATTTTATTGACCGTCGCCCTGCTTTCTTCCCTTTTTCTCGCCGATAAAATGGGCGTGATGCGCTCCTTTTCCGTTAGGTTGCAAAAGCTGCTGATTTTTGCATTTATCATCGCGATTGTTTGCGCTTTATTCGGCGCGGTATTTTTCCAAGCAATTTACAACGCCTTAAAAACGGGCGAGTTCACTTTGAGGGGCGCAGGCATGACCTTTTACGGCGGGCTGATCTTCGGGGTGGCGGCGTTTTTGGGGATTTGGTTTGGCGTTGGGCATTTCTATTGCCCTAAGGACGAGCCGAAGGAAAAGTTCGGTTCGCTTGCGGATATAGCCGCTTGTCTTATCCCCCTTGCCCACGGGTTAGGCCGTTTTGGTTGTTTTACGGCAGGGTGCTGCCACGGTAAACCCACGGATAAATGGTACGGTGTGGTTATGTACACGAAGGACGGTTGGCAAAAGGTTGTACCCGTGCAGCTTTTCGAAGCGGTTTTTCTCCTTGCGTTGGCGGGGGTGCTTCTGTGGCTGTTTTTTGGAAAATTCGGTAAGGAAAATAAGGGGCGGTTTCCTTTGCTGCCCATCTATTGCATAGGATACGGGGTGTGGAGATTTTTCATCGAATACGCGCGCGCGGATGAGCGCGGGCAAACGGTGGTATCCTTTTTAACTCCCTCGCAGCTGATTGCCGTGCTTATGGTGATAGCGGGGGTCGTCTATTTATTCATTTGGTTAAAACGTTGCAAAGGCGCAACGAGAAATATTGAGGAGTAACGATATGGAAAGAACGGAAGCTATGAAGCAGTTTGAAGAGTTGTTCGGCGAAAAGGCGGAAGACCTTTTCACGGCTGCGGGCAGAATTAACGTCATCGGCGAGCACGTGGATTATTGCGGCGGTAAGGTATTCCCCGCGGCGCTCAATTTGCGTTGTAACGTTTACGGTAGAAAGCGCGGCGATAATAAAATCCGCATGGCGTTTCGCGGCTTGGACGGGATTGTGGAGCTGGATACGGATAAGCTGGACAGCTATAAGGGCTTAAAAATCGGCAATTACCAAGCGGGCGTTGCGTATTATTTGCAGGAAGAAGGGGTAAAAATCGTCGGTTGTGATTTGTATTACGATTGCACTGTGCCCTTTGGCAGCGGTTTGTCTTCGTCGGCTGCGATTGAAGTCGCGACGGCGGTTACCTTCTGTGAATATGCAGGCGTGGAGTATGACAAGGTTCACCTTGCCGTGCTTTCCCAAAAAGCGGAAAACAAGTACGCAGGCGTAAACTGCGGCATTATGGACCAATTTGCGTCGGCTATGGGTAAGAAAGACCATGCGGTACTTTTGGACTGCGCGACCTTGGGCTATGAATACGTTCCTTTGAAGCTTGGCGAATATTGCCTTGTTGTCGCGAATTGCAATAAGCCGCACAATCTTGTAGAGAGCAAATACAACGTACGCCGTCAGGAAGTAGAGTCCGCGCTTAAAATTTTGCAAACGGTATTGCCCGTAGAAAACCTTGCACAGGTAACGCCCAAGCAGTTTGCGGAGAATAAGCATCTTCTCCCCGGTGTAGTTTGCAAACGTGCGGAGCACGTCGTTATGGAATGCGACCGTGTAAACAAGGCGGTTGCCGCGCTTAAGGCGGGGGATATTTTCGAGCTTGGCGCCCTTCTCAACGAAAGCCACTACAGCCTTCGTGATTTGTATGAGGTAACGGGTAAGGAGTTGGATACGCTCAGCGCGCTTGCGCGTAAAGAGGCGGACTGCCTCGGCTCGCGTATGATCGGCGCAGGCTTTGGCGGGTGCACCATTTCTATCGTGAAAAAGACGGCTGTGGACGGCTTTATCCGCAGGGTGGGTAAGGCGTACCAAGACGCTATCGGCTATAAGGCAAGCTTTTACGAAACCTCTATCGAGGACGGTATCACGGTAGAGAAATTATAATTCAACCTAGGATAAAATAAGGGCAGGTATGAGATGAAATACGTAATTGCGCTCGATCAGGGCACGACCTCGTCGAGGGTTGCGTTGGTGGACGAGCAGGAAAAAATCACGGCGATTTTAAGCCGTGAATTTCCGCAAATTTATCCTGAAGAAGGGTGGGTAGAGCACGACCCCGTGGATATTTGGTCGAGCCAGTACGGCGTTATGATGGAGCTTTTGGCAAAGAGTAATCTTTCGCCTAAGGACATTGCGGCAATCGGCATCACCAATCAACGCGAAACGACAATCGTTTGGGATAAAAATACGGGCAAGCCCGTCTATAATGCTATCGTTTGGCAGTGCCGACGTACAGCGGAACGTATTTCGCAGCTTAAGGAGAAAGGCTATGCGCCGCTTATCCTACAAAAGACAGGTCTAATACCTGACGCATACTTTTCCGCAAGTAAAATCGAATGGATTTTGGATAACGTAGAGGGCGCAAGGGCGCGCGCTGAACAGGGCGAGCTTCTGTTCGGTACGGTGGATACTTGGCTGGTTTGGAAATTGACGGAAGGGAAGTGCCACGTTACCGACGCCACCAACGCATCGAGAACGATGCTCTTTAACATCGATACCATGGATTGGGACGATGAACTACTGTCCCTATTCCGTATTCCTCGTTGTATGCTGCCCAAGGTGCAAAGCTCGGGGGAAATCTTCGGTTATGCAAACGTCGGCGGTGTGCAAATCCCTATCGCGGGGATTGCGGGCGATCAACAGGCGGCGCTCTTTGGACAGGGCTGTTTTGAACGCGGAGAGGGGAAAAATACCTACGGTACGGGCTGTTTCCTGCTGATGAATGCAGGCGAAATCCGCCCCACAAGCAAGAATGGCTTGCTTACTACCTTGGCGGCGACGCTTAGCGGGCAAAAACCGCAGTATGCCTTAGAAGGGAGTGTGTTTATCGGCGGGGCAGTAATTCAATGGCTGCGCGACGAAATGCGCTTTTTTACGGAAAGCCGCGATGCGGAATATTATGCGCGCAAGGTCCCCGATACGGGCGGGGTATATATCGTGCCCGCGTTTACAGGGATAGGCGCGCCGTATTGGGATATGTATGCCCGAGGGACGATTGTAGGCATTACCCGCGGGACGAAGCGAGAACATATTATCCGTGCCGCGCAGGAGGCGATTGCGTTTCAATCCGCAGACCTTGTATATGCAATGGAACGGGACATGGGTATGCCCTTGAAGTCCTTAAAGGTGGACGGCGGGGCATCGAGGGATAGCTTTTTAATGCAATTCCAAGCGGATATTTTGGGCGCGGAGGTCGTCAAGCCTCAATCCCATGAAACGACTGCGCTTGGGGTAGCGCGTTTGGCGGGGCTTACCGTCGGGCTTTGGAAAGACCAAAAATCGTTGGCAAATCACCAAGAGGTGGATAAGCGATATTTACCGAATATGCCCAAAGAGGAGCGAGAAGACCGCTTAAAAAAATGGCATAAAGCCGTACAGCGTAGCTTGGGCTGGGAGTTATAAATCAAAACGCCGACAACCGTCGGCGTTTTTCGTTTATAGGTATTGGTTTAGAGTTATGATGCAACCGCGTTATGGGATTTTTTCAATGCTTACATATGCGGCGCAAGTCTTAACAGGCGTTCTTTCGTGTTGTCCTTAGGATTGCACGCTGCGTGCAGGAGCAGGGCTTGCAAAACTTGAGAAACGTGGGGCGCGGGAATACCCAACTCCAACAGCTCCTTGCCGGAAAGGGCAAGCTCCTTTAGCGTCAAGGGTGCGCCCTCTTTTTTCATTTGTTCTAAAATCATGCGCCAGCGCGCGCAGGTAGGGGCGGTGGAGAAATCGTCCGTGCAAGCGGAAAAATCCGCTTGCTTTAGGGCAATAAGCTCCTCTAAAATGGAGTAATGGGTTACGAAAAAACGGCGAAGTTTATTTTCGCCCGTTTGGCAATTAAAATCGTACATATGCCATTCGATAAGGGCAGGTATGCGTTCAATTACCTTTTTGGGGGCTTTCAAGCGGGTTAACGCCTCTTTGGCAAGTATTGCGCCCTCCTCATGATGGGCGTAGGAATTGCCGTCGCGGAGTTTGCAAAAGGGCTTGCCGACGTCGTGTAAGAGGGCGGCTAGGCGTACGCTTTCGTCCGCGTACCAAGCGGCGCGAAGGGAGTGCTCTAAAACGTCGTATTTATGGAAATCTGCGCGTTGTGCCATACCCTTACCTTTGGCAAGGTCGGGGAAAATGCGTGCAAGCACGCCAATCTTCTCCAAAAGTTTAAGAGCGCGGTAATGCCCGCTTGCTACGCCGTATTTTTTATCAGCGGAGAGGACGGCACATAATTCGGTATATACCCGTTCGGGCGAGATATCGTCAATGAGGTTTGCGTGATGGGTTGCCCCCCGTAAACAGTCCGCATCGGGCGTAAAGCCAAGCTGCCCCGCTTGCCTTGCAAGGCGCATAAGGCGCAGTCCGTCTTCACCGAATACTTTATCGGCAGGAGCAACGGTAGTAAGGCGTTTTTCTTTTATGGCGGGAATGCCGTTTAGAGGGTCGCAAAATTCGCCCGTTTGGATATTGAAATATACGGCGTTACAGGTGAAATCCCGCCTTTTCGCGTCGAGGGAAATGTCTTCGGTGAAAAAGATTTCGCTCGGCACGTGTATGCCCCGCACGTATTTATCGGAGCGGAAAGAGGAAAATTCATATTCTACGCCGTCCGCATCCTTGCATTTGACGGTACCCGTATGTTTGAAGGTAGCTTGGACGGTAAAACCGACCTTTTCCGCCACGTTTACAAAATCGGCAAAGGATATAGGGGCGCAAATATCCCAATCTCGGGCGCCGTGTGGGGTTAGACCTGCAAGGTAATCGCGCAGCGCTCCTCCCACGAGGTAGAGGGGTTTGTCGCAGGCGTTTGCAAGCTCGATAAGCCGTTTGGGAAGTAGTTTTAGCAAATTTTGGCGCATTTTCCCTCCTAAAACAAAAATTTTTTATATTTACAGTATAACAAATTCAAAAATAAATTGCAATTCTTTGAAAAGTGTTATATAATAGAATCGGTAAAATTTTTTTACAAAGGACAAATTATGTATCACGTGATATTCAATCCCGTCGCGGGAAAGAAAAAAGCGATTAAAAATTTGCGTGCGGTTACGGCGGAGCTGGATTTGCGCAATATAGAATACGAAGTGCACGAATCCTGCGCGGTACGCGACGCGGAGAGCATCGCTTTTGGGTTAAGTGAACGCGGAGAGAAAGAGTTTATCGTTCTCGGCGGGGACGGGACTTTGCACGAGGTACTCAACGGATTAAGCGACCCCGCGGGTTGTAAAATTGGGTTAATTCCCTCGGGAACGGGTAACGACTTTGCCGAAAAGTTGGGGATACCTTTGGACGCGAAGCAAGCGATTTTACGCGTTATAGACGGCGAGGCAAAGCCTGTGGATTATTTACAGGTAGGTACCCGCCGCTGCATGAACGTTGCGGGGCTTGGAATTGACGTGGACGTTTTAGAGCGCTGCAGTAAGGGAAAACTCAAAGGAAAGATAAAGTATCTTTGGAGCTTAATTAAGAGCTTTTTTGCCTTTAAGGGCTACCGTGTACGGGTTGAATGCGGGGATAGGGTGGAAACACACGACGCGCTTATTTGCGCCGCATGTAACGGTACGCAGTTTGGCGGAGGGATTAAGATTTGCCCGCCTGCGGAGGAGGATGACGGAAAGCTTGACGTTGTTGTGGTCGATTTAATCGGCGGAAAATGGAAGATTATCAAGGCGTTTATTCAACTGATGAAGGGCAAAGTAATCGAATATCCTTTGACGACCTATTTCCGTTGTGAAAGGGTGCAATTTGTACCTGAAAAGCCTTGCACGATACAACTGGACGGCGAGCTGTACGAGAATATGACCTTTGACGCGAAGATTTGTAAAGGACTGCTGTTTTACTAACCTGACGAGAACCGAATGATGACAAACGGATGCTACAAAAAAATACTCGACGGAATGCCTCAAGGGGTATTCGTGTTCGACGATAAGCTGCGCGTGAAATTCACGAACGCGGCGTTTCGGCGTTCCGTTTCGGACGGTGCGAAAAAGAGGGGCTCCTTGGCGCAAGCGCTTGATTGCAAGGAATCGGCGCGCTGCGGCAGCGGTGTGTCTTGCGGGTATTGCGCGTTCTACCGCGCTATGCGCGCGGCGGTGCAGGAAAACGCAGAAAAGACGGAAACCGTGCATACTTCCGTCAATCATAACGGGCGCACGGATAAAATTTCTATGCGCATTCGCGTTTTACCGCTGGGGGATAAGCTGTTTTTGGGGCTCACGGATGGGAGCTATCATACGGAGATAGAGCGGGAGATGCTGGCGGCAGGGCAAATGCAACGCCGTTTGCTCCCTGCGGGGAAAAGCGTTTGCGGGGTCAATTACGCGTATATGTATATTCCACGCTACGGCGTGGGCGGGGATTTGCCCGACGTATATGAGTTGAACGGACAAACCTACGGTGTGCTTTCGGACGTATCGGGGAAAGGGATTTCTGCGGGCATGCTGTCCGCGTTTATGAAAGCCGCGTTTGATAAAAAACAGCCCGACTTAGCGTTGGCGCTTTCGCAGGTAAATGCAAAGTTTAACGAACTGAATCAGGATGAGAGGTCATATATCACCGTATCGGCGGTGCGCATTGATAAAGAAGAAAAAATGCTCCGTTACGCAGTGGCAGGGCACAACGTACCTATACTGCTCCGCAATTCCTTGGGGATAAATGAAATTGAATCTCCTGCGCCGCCTATTTCCAACTGGATACAGGGCTACGTCTATCGGGAAAACGAGCTTCCTTTTGAAAGAGGGGATTTGCTGGTGATGTGTACGGACGGGGTTACCGAGTGTACCAACTCCGCGGGAGAACAGTTTGGGATTGAACGTGTGGAAAGCGTGTTAATGCAATCGATGGGGGCAGAGGATTTTATATCCAAGCTTAAATCCGCGCTCCGCGTTTTTTGCGGGGGAAATTATTCGGACGATATTACGGCTGTGGCGTTTGATTTATAAGCTTAAATGGAGGGTGGTATGGATATCGTGAAGCTGTATCCCGAATGTAAGGATAACATTTGGGGCGGGGTAAAGCTAAAGGAAAAATACGGAAAAATTACAGATAAGAACCCTGTGGCGGAAAGCTGGGAGCTTTCCTTTCACAAGGACGGGCCTACGCGTTTAGAGAGCGGCAAAACCCTGCAAGAAAGCGTAACGCCTGCGGATTTAGGCGTGAACTGCGAGGGCTTTCCGTTTTTCCCGATGCTCGTCAAGCTGATTGACGCGAAGCAGGATTTGTCGGTGCAGGTACATCCCTCCGATAGCTATGCTTTGGTACATGAAAACAGTTTTGGCAAGACGGAGATGTGGTATATCGTCGAGGCGGACGAGGGTGCGGGTATCTATCTTGGGTTTAAGCATAGGGTAAGCCGTGCGGAGTACGAAAACGCTATTAAAAGCAACCGTTTAACCGAGCTTTTGAATTTCTTTGAGGTCAAGGCAGGGGATTGTTATTTTATTCCCTCAGGAACCATCCACGCCATCGGTACGGGCTGCTTGATTTGTGAAATTCAGCAAAATAGCAACCTTACTTACCGTGTTTACGATTACGGTAGAAGGGATAAAAACGGCAATCAAAGGGAATTACATATAGAGAAGGCGTTAAAGGTAACTTCGCTTGAAGGCTATGAATACGCTCCGCTGCAACTGAAAACAGCACAGGGCGATTTGTTGGGGCTTAGCAAGTATTTTACGACAACCTCCATACGCGTGCAGGGGGAAAGGGTGTTGCCCGAGGATAAAAATTCCTTTAAGTGTATTACCTGCGTGCAGGGAGAGGGCGTTATTAACGGAAAGAAAATTGGCTTAGGGGACAGCTTCTTCGTGCCCGCGGGCTATGGAAAAATTTGTTTACAAGGAGAAATGTGTTTGATTATGGCGGAAGTGCGTAAATATTACGTAGGGATTGACCTTGGCGGTACGTTCATTAAGGGAGGTATCGTAGATGACTTGGGGAATATCGTTTACTCGGATAAAACTCCAACCGAAAGCGAAAAGGGCGCGGACGGGGTTGCAAAGAATATCGCTGCCCTTGTGGATAGCCTGCTTCAAAAAACGGGGCTGAAAAAAGAAGATACGCAGGGCATCGGCATGGGCGTCCCCGGCATGATTGACAGTAAGGCGGGCGTGGTTATCTATTCGAATAACCTGCGCTGGAAGGATTTTGCAATTGCGGAAAAGGTTAGCGAGCTTGCGGGCTTGAAGGTAAAAATTGCCAACGACGCCAATGTCGCGGCACTTGGCGAGGCTAAGTTTGGCGCGGCAAAGGGCTGTCAAAATATGGTTATGTTCACGCTCGGTACAGGTGTGGGCGGCGGTATTATTGCTGAAGGCAAATTGCTTGAGGGTAATAAATCGGCGGGCGCGGAAATCGGGCATATGGTTATCGTGGCAAACGGCGAACAGTGCACCTGCGGTCGAAAGGGTTGTATGGAGGCGTATTCGTCGGCGACCGCGCTGATCCGCGACACTAAACGAGCTATGGAAGCGCATAAAGACAGCAAAATGTGGGAAATCGGTTCCTTGGACGCAGTAACGGGTAAAACCGCATTCGATTATAAGGATTGCGACCCTTACGCCAAAGCCGTTGTAGATAGCTATATAGAGAATCTTGCGTTCGGTATTACCAACGCGGCAAACGTGTTCCGTCCGGAATTTGTACTCCTTGGCGGTGGCGTTTGCGGGCAAGGCGACGCACTGATTAAGCCCTTACAGGCGCTTTTGGATCGGGATTTATTCGCAGGGGATTTGGGCCCGCACGTAGAAATTAAAATTGCGGAGCTTGGAAACTCGGCGGGGCTTTTGGGTGCGGCGGCCCTTTTGATGGACTGAGGAAAAACTTTTTCTTAAAACTTGGGAAAAGCAGTAAAAAACAGTTGACAAACTTCAAAAAAAATTCTATACTATATAAGCACTTTGTCAAAAGGTGTTTATATATGCACCCTTAGCTCAACTGGATAGAGCGTCGGTCTACGGAACCGAAGGCTAGGAGTTCGAACCTCTTACGGTGCACCAGCAAAACGCCTGTGGCTTTTGCCGCAGGCGGTTTTGCTTGTGTGCTGTGAAAGTAACTCGAAGTCGTAAATTCATAGGAGTTCGTACGAGGAGCGCGAGGGATAGGGAACGACTTTTTTGCGTAGTGCATAAG
>JAZUQM010000059.1:0-8481 GCA_045605705.1 Candidatus Scatosoma sp. | reverse complement strand
GAGAAATTCTCGGCGTATATCACGGAAAAACTCAAATCGTTACCGAATTTGACCCTCGTTTGCGACGAGGTGCTTTCCGTGCCCGATACGGAAAAAGACGGGGGCAGGTATGTAATGATTGCAACAGGTCCGCTTACGGCGGACGCGCTTAGCGAGGATATCCTGCGCTTGACGGGCGGGGGCTTGCATTTCTACGACGCGTCCGCGCCTATTGTTTCGGCGGACAGCGTGGATATGTCCTGTGCCTTTACAGGGGATAGATACGGCAAAGGGACGGGGGATTATATCAACTGTCCCATGACCAAGGAGGAGTACTATGCCTTCGTGGACGAGCTGTTAAAAGCCGAGCGCGCGCACTTGCACGAGTTTGAAAAAGGGGAAATTTTCGAGGGGTGCATGCCCTTAGAGGTCATGGCGTCGAGAGGCAGGGATACCCTGCGCTACGGTACGCTCAAACCCGTGGGCTTGTATGGCGAGGACGGTAAACGCCCGTACGCGGTGTTGCAGCTTAGAAAGGAAAACGAGGCGGGTACGACCTATAACCTCGTAGGGTTTCAAACGAACTTAAAATTCCCCGAGCAAAAGCGGGTGTTTTCCATGATTCCCGCCTTAAAGCACGCGGAGTTTTTGCGCTACGGCGTGATGCATAGAAATACGTATATTCATTCGCCGAGCGTTTTGAACCGCGATTTTTCGGTTAAGAATAATCAAAGGCTGTTTTTTGCAGGGCAAATCACGGGGGTAGAGGGGTACGTCGAAAGCGCGGCGAGCGGGCTGCTCGCGGCAATCCGTATCGCGGATGAAATCCTTGGACGACCCACCCACGTATTTGACGAACGGACGGTATGCGGGGCTTTGCAAACGCATATTTCCACCCCTTGCAAGGACTTCCAACCCATGAATGCGAATTTCGGTATCCTCGCGGGGTTGCCCGTGCGCATTAAGGATAAAAAGGAGCGTTACCGCGCCCTTGCGGAGCGTGCTCTTGCCGCCATTCGCGAAAAGGAGTAAACTATGGAATTTAGAGGAACAACCATTTGCGCCGTGAAGAGAAACGGCGTTACGGCAATCGCCGGCGACGGACAGGTTACCATGGGGGAATCGGTCATTTTCAAAAACACGGCGATAAAAGTGCGCCGCATCTTTGGCGGGAAGGTCATTTTGGGCTTTGCTGGTTCGGTTACCGACGCGTTTGCGCTCACCGAACGCTTTGAGGGCATGCTCAATAAATTCGGGGGCAATCTCATGCGCTCGGCAGTGGAGCTTGCGGAACTTTGGAGAAGTGATAAAATCGGCAGAAAGCTGGACGCCATGATGATTACGGCGGACGAGAACACCCTGCTCATTCTTTCGGGTACAGGGGAAGTGATCGAGCCCGACGAGGGCGTTTGCGCAATCGGCAGCGGCGGAAATTACGCGCTTGCGGCGGCGCGCGCTTTGTATAAGGAAACGGATTACGACGCGCAGGCGATTGCGACCAAGGCGCTCAAAATCGCCTCGGAAATTTGCGTGTTCACCAACGACAATATCCGTTGCGAGGTCGTAGGCGAAACGCCTACGCCTAAAAAACCCCGCGCAAAACGCGCGGCAAAGGAGGAGTAAGCTATGGACCTTTCTCCCAAACAGATTGTAAATAAGCTTAATAAATATATTATCGGTCAGGACGAGGCGAAAAAAGCGGTGGCAATCGCACTTAGAAACCGTTATCGCCGCGCGCAGCTTCCCGCTGAAATCCGCGAGGAAATCACGCCCAAGAATATCATTATGAAAGGACCTACGGGGGTGGGTAAAACGGAAATTGCCCGCCGCCTTGCCAAGCTTGTCAAAGCGCCGTTCGTTAAAGTCGAGGCGACTAAGTACACGGAAGTAGGGTACGTCGGCAAGGACGTAGAGGGCATGATCCGCGATTTGGCGGAATGCGCTTACCGCTTGGTCAAAGCGGAAAAGGAAGAGGAAGTCAAGGCAAAAGCAACCGTTGCAGCGGAAAAGCGTATCGTACGCGCGATTGCAGAGGTAAAAAAGGACGAAAAAGGGGATACCGCAAAAGAGGTATTCGAGGCGAACCTTTTGGACGGCTTGCGCAAGGGCGAATACGATAACTTGACCATTGAAATGGAAGTTTTGGACGTTACCCAACCCATGGAGCTTGTACCCGGAGGCGCAGCGATTTCTATCGGCAGTATTTTCGGGGATATGTTCCCGCAAAAGAAGAAAAAGCGCCGTTTTACGGTGAAAGAGGCGTTCCAAATCGCGCTTAGCGAGGAATCGGAAAAGCTGGTGGACGAGGACGCGATTAAAGCCGAGGCGATTTACCGCGCGGAAAACGACGGTATCGTGTTCATTGACGAAATTGATAAAATCGCGGGCAAGGGCAATCGAAACGGCGCGGACGTATCGCGCGAGGGCGTACAAAGGGATATTTTGCCTATCGTTGAGGGTTCTACCGTTGTTACCAAATACGGACCTATCAAAACGGATTTCATTCTCTTTATCGCGGCGGGCGCCTTCCACGTGGCGGCTGTGGAGGATTTAATCCCAGAACTTCAAGGCCGCTTCCCTGTATCCGTAGAGCTGCATAGCCTCACGAAAGAGGATTTTATAAAAATCCTCACCGAAACGGAAAACTCGCTCACTTTCCAGTACGGACAGCTCTTGAGCGTGGACAATATCGATTTACAGTTCGACGAGGGCGCAATCGAGCGTATCGCCGAGGTATCGGTGGAATTGAATTTGACTTCCGAGGATATCGGCGCAAGAAGATTGCACACGGTTATGGAATATTTGTTGGAGGACATTTCCTTTAACGCAGGCGGAGATTATCCCACGTTCACCTTGCAAATTGATAGAAAATACGTGGACGAACATTTGAGAAAGCTTACGGGCGATAGGAATTTGAAAAAATATATTTTATAAGTGAAGTTTTTACTTCGTAAAAGTGAAGTTGCTATGCAGAGAAGTTGCGACTTCCTCGCAGTGAAGTTTTTTACTGCGTAAAAAGTTGTGGGGATATTCATAACAGCCGCAACTTGCCCCCATGAGGGGCAAACTTCACTTTCCGCAAAGCGGAAAACCTCACTTGATTTATCACACTTCACTTTGCTGTTAGGCAAAACTTCACTAAAAAAGTAGGTAAAAACATATGATTAACATTCCCAAGGGCACGAAGGACGTTCTGCCCCAAGACTCTTACAAATGGCAATACGTAGAGGGCGTGGCGAGAGAGGTGGCTAAGCTGTTCTCGCTCAAAGAAATCCGCACCCCCGTGTTTGAATATACCGAGCTTTTTCAGCGCGGTGTAGGCGATACCACGGACGTCGTTACCAAAGAAATGTACACCTTCAAGGACAAGGGGGACAGGTCGATTACCTTGAAACCCGAAGGCACGGCAGGCGTAGCGCGTTCGTTTATTGAAAATGGTATGCATAGCGGTGTTTTGCCTGCAAAAATGTACTATATCATTCCTGCGTTCCGCTACGAGCGTCCGCAGGCAGGTCGGCTTCGCGAATTCCATCAGTTCGGCGTGGAAATCTACGGCGCGGCGAGCGCGCAAACGGACGCGGAGACCATTTTAATTGCCGAAACGCTTTTGAAAAAGCTGGGTTTGCAGGTCAAGCTTTGTATCAACTCTATCGGCTGTCCCACCTGCCGTGCGAATTATAACAAGGCACTCAAAGACTTTTTCGCGCCTCATTTAGACAGCCTTTGCGGAGATTGCAAAACGCGCTTTGAGAAGAACCCCTTGCGCCTTTTGGATTGCAAAGAGGAAGCTTGTAAAAAGGTCAACGCAAACGCGCCGACCATTTTAGACTATCTTTGCGAGGATTGCAAAACGCACTTTGACGAGGTGCGCGCATGTCTTGATTTGGCGGGTGTGGAATACGAGGTAAATCCTCGTATCGTGCGCGGTTTGGACTATTACACCCGTACCGTGTTCGAGTTTATTTCCACTTCTATCGGTGCGCAGGGCACCGTTTGCGGCGGCGGCAGATACGACGTACTTATCGAGCAGCTCGGCGGAAAGCCCACCCCTGCGGTCGGGTTTGCGGCAGGGCTTGAACGCTTGCTCATGGTTATGGAGCAATCGGGCGTGCAAATCCCCGAGCCTGAAAAACCTACCGTGTACCTTGCAGGCATGGATAATGCTTGCCGTAAAAAAGCATTCGAGCTTGCAACAATTTTAAGAAATCACGGCGTAATTGCGGAAATTGACCACATGGAACGCTCGTTAAAAGCACAGTTTAAGTATGCGGACAAGCTCGGCGCGAAGTTCGTAGCCGTTATCGGCGGAAACGAATTAGAGCAGGGCGTCGTTATGCTTAAAAACATGGCGACAGGCGAAAGCGAAAGCGTGGCCTTTAACGATTTAGTAAAATATTTGGAGGAAAAATAATGGTTAAGTATATCAACGGCAAAGAATTAGAAGAACTTATTGCAAGCACGGATAAAACGGTGTTTTGCGATTTTTGGGCGACTTGGTGCGGACCTTGCAGAATGTTAGCCCCTGTATTCGAGGACGTTTCCGACAAGTACGAAGACAAAGCGGTGTTTGTCAAAATCGACGTAGACGAAGAGGAAAGCGAAAGCGCCGCAATCAAGTACGGCATCACCTCTATTCCCAACGTAATCGCGTTCAAAAACGGCGCGCCCGTGGATAACAGTCTTGGGTTTGTACCCCAAGAGGCGCTGGAACAGTTTGTAGAAAAAAACCTATAAGTTTTCCCGAGCCGCGTTCGGCGTTTGGTAAAATTTTCATTTAATATATTGTAGAGAAATAAAGGGAAAATAATTTTCTCAAAAATATAAAAAAACTTACAAAAAGCTTTCAAAAAAGATTGACAACCCCTCGAAAGTGTGTTAAACTAATTTCACGCACCCAAAGAGGGGTGTAATTTTTTGTATGGAGTTTTTATTATGGCAGTTAAAACCGCTAGAGCGAAAATCACGTTTGAATGTACGGAATGCAAGCATAGAAACTACGACAGTATTAAGAACAAAAAGAACGATCCCGACAGATTGGTTATGTCTAAATACTGCCCGTTCTGCAAAAAGCACACCGAACACAAAGAATCCAAATAATTCCGCGACCTTGAATGTATAGAAAGGCGAATCCTTTCTATCGTTTCATTGTACGCGCATGAGGTATCAACATGGCAAACGCTACTAAGACAAAAAACAAGAAACCGAACTGGTTTCGTCGCGTAGGTGCAAAATTTAAGGAAACGTTCTCCGAACTGAAAAGAGTAACGTGGCCTAAATTTTCCACTGTCGTTAAGACGACGGGCGTCGTTTTGGTCGTAGTTGCCGCTTTCCTTGCGGTGGTTACGGGCGTAGACGCGCTCTTGGGCTGGTTGCTTGGTTTAATCTCGTAATTCGGAGGGAAAAGTATGCCGATGAACGAAGAACCCAAGTGGTACATTCTTCATACCTATTCCGGGTATGAGGCAATGGTTAAGGACAGCTTGGAAAAATTGATTGAAAACAACAATTTGGGCGACTATATCGTCGATTTGAAAATCCCCATGGAGCAGGTCGTTGAGGAAAAGAACGGCAAGCTGAAAGTGGTTGAAAGAAAGCTTTTGCCTTGCTACGTTTTCATCAAAATGATTTACACCAACCAGATTTGGTACTACGTTACCAGCACGCGCGGCGTAACGGGCTTTTGCGGACCTCAAGGCAGACCTATCCCTATGAAACCCGATGAAATCCGTAAGATGCGCTTGGAAGAATACGCGACGGACGAAATCTTCTCCGTAGGCGACAGCGTGTCTATCGAGGACGGTCCCTTGAAGGGCTTCTTCGGTACGGTAAAGGAAGTCAACCAGTCGGCGCAAAAGGCGAAGATTACCACCACCATGTTCGGCAGAACGACGGACGTTGAAGTGGAGTTCATCCAAATGAAGAAGGTAGAGGGGGAAATCCCCGAAACGACGGAAGAATAATTCTTGGTGAATTGTTCACTCCGTTCACACGAATTGCGCTTCGGGCGTGAATTGCAAGCAAAGCTTGCGTTGTGGAAATATTGCAATAACGCCGACAAAGTCGGCAATGCACGAAAACAAAGTTTTTAATTCACGGCGACAGCCAATTCACTTAACTTGTTAAATAAGTGGGAGAAACGTCAAATCTATTCAAGGCGTTTTGCAAAAACCACTAAGGAGAAATATTATTATGGCAAAGAAGATTACAGCAGTCGTAAAATTGCAGCTTCCTGCCGGTAAAGCAACCCCGGCCCCTCCCGTAGGTTCTACGCTTGGTCCGTTCGGTATCAACCTTCCTGGCTTTACCAAGGAATTTAACGCAAAGACGGCAGACAAACCCGGTCTCATCATTCCCGTTGTTGTAACGATTTATCAAGATCGTTCCTTCACGTTTATTTTGAAGAGCCCTCCCGCTCCCGTTTTGATCAAGAAAGCACTTGGTCTTGAAACGGCAAGCGCAAAACCCAACTCCGTTAAAGTTGGTAAGCTGACCAAAGCTCAGGTTGAAGAAATCGCGAAGACGAAAATGCCCGACTTGAACTGCACCAGCCTTGAAAGCGCAATGAGCATGATCGCAGGTACCGCTCGCAGCATGGGCGTAACCGTCGAAGAGTAAGTCAAGGAGGCGGTAAAAGATGAAACACGGAAAGAAATATCAAGACAGCGTAAAAGCATTTGATTTGGCAAAACAGTACGAAGCGGCTGAGGCTATGTCCGTTTTGTTGGAAACGGCTAAGGCGAAATTCGACGAAACTATCGAACTTCACGTTCGTTTGGGCGTTGACCCCCGTCAGGCTGACCAACAGGTTCGTGGCGTACTCGTTCTTCCTCACGGTACCGGTAAAACCAAGAAGGTTTTGGTTATCGCAAAGGGTGCGAAGGCAGACGCAGCGCAGGCTGCAGGCGCAGACTACGTTGGCGCTGAAGAGCTTATCGCTAAAATCCAAAACGAAAATTGGTTCGATTTCGACGTTATGATCACCACCCCCGACATGATGGGTATGGTAGGTCGTATCGGTCGTGTGCTCGGTCCTAAGGGCTTGATGCCTAACCCTAAGTCCGGTACGGTTACCATGGACGTAGAAAAGGCAATCGCGGAAGTTAAGGCTGGTAAAGTTGAATACAGACTTGACAAAACCGCAATTATCCACTGCCCTATCGGTAAGAAGAGCTTCGGCAAAGAAAAGCTTGTTGAAAACTACACCGCGCTTATGGACGCTATCGTAAAAGCGAAACCCGCAGCAGCAAAGGGTACCTATCTTAAGAGCGTAACCTTGGCTTCCACCATGGGCCCCGGCGTAAAAGTTCTTCCCAAGCTTTAATGAATTGTGAACTTCGTTCACGTGAAACTTAGGTGAATAGTCCTATGGACGCGAATTGTCTTGCGGCGCAAGACGTTGTGGAAATATTACAATAACGGCAACGCAGTTGCCAATTCACGAAGACGAAGTCTTCAATTCACGGCGATAGCCAATTCGTTAAGCGTAAGCGAAAATTCACACATTTTTGTAAAAATCTCGTCAAAGGCGGTTAAAATTAGTTGACTGCCTTTGACGGAGATGATATAATAACATAGTAAAAATCAACGAAACCGTAGAAAGTGAGTACCGAAAGGTTTGATGGGCAACCGCTCGCCGAGGCGTAGGAAATCGACTTTAGAAAAGTATTGTGTCCTTATGCCGCTGCGGTGTAAGGTATTTTTTATATTAAGTAGACATCTGCTTAAAGGAGGTAAAACATTTATGGCAAACGTAGAAGTAAAGGCAAAAATCGTCGAAGAAATCAAGGCGAAGATTCAAAACAGCAAATCCGTAGTGCTTGCTGATTACAACAAACTCACGGTTTTGGAAGTAACGGCTCTTCGTAACAAGTTTAAGGAAGCAAACTGCGAATACAAGGTTTATAAAAACACCCTTGTAAGACGTGCGTTCAACGAACTTGGTATTACCGATTTCGATAACGATCTCAACGGTACGACCGCAACGGTATTCTGTGCGGACGAAACGAGCGGTGCAGCGGTATTCGCAAAGGAAACGAAAGCGAACCCCGTATTGGTGGACAAAATTATCCCCAAGTGTGCATTCGTAGAAAACAAATATCTCGACAAGGCTGGCGTTAAAGTGCTTTCCGCAATTCCTTCCAAGGAAACCCTTATTGCGAAAATGCTTGGTTGCTTCCAGTCGTCGCTGTCCAAATTCGTTGGCGTTTTGGATCAGATTGCAAAAGCAAAAGAAAGCAACTAATTATCTAAATTAAAAAATCATTATTAAAAAATTGGAGGATTAAAAAAATGGACGTACAGAAACTCATTGAAGAAGTAAAAGCTATGACCGTTCTTGAATTGAACGAACTCGTAAAAGCATTGGAAGAAGAATTCGGCGTAAGCGCAGCAGTTGCAGCAGCTCCCGCAGCAGGCGGCGCAGCAGCAGAAGCAGCTCCCGCAGCGGAAGAAAAGACGGAATTCGACGTTGTTCTTAAGGACATCGGCGCAAACAAGATTGCA
>JAZUQM010000058.1:0-3536 GCA_045605705.1 Candidatus Scatosoma sp. | reverse complement strand
ACGCTCGTCGCGCGAACCACCGATACGCAGTGAACCGAGCGACCACCTTTGTCAACCACAAAACGGGACCCTTTGTAGGGTGCCGTTTTGTGGTGGGCAGACGTGGATTCGAACCACCGAAGTCGAAGACGTCAGATTTACAGTCTGATCCATTTGGCCACTCTGGAATCTGCCCTTATATTAAATTATCCGTCGGTGTGTTGTGGAGCCGGTGATTGGACTCGAACCCACAACCTGCTGATTACAAATCAGCTGCTCTGCCATTGAGCTACACCGGCGTGTGTTTGGTGCCTTGGGGCGGAATTGAACCACCGACAGGCAGATTTTCAGTCTGCTGCTCTACCGACTGAGCTACCAAGGCATAAATGGCGACCCAGAACGGGCTCGAACCGTCGACCTCCAGCGTGACAGGCTGGCGCTCTAACCAACTGAGCTACTGGGCCATATGCCAAATCGCACTCAAACAGTGCTTGTATATAATAATCTATTTCCGCATTTTTGTCAAGCGTTTTTTCGGCTTTTTTCCATAATTTTTTTAACTTTTTTTATAAAGTTTCTACTAACCGCTCAACGCGTACCTGTCCCGCTTCTTTTTACCTTTTATACAGCTTCGCAAGCCCGCCTTCCGCCGTTTCCCTATATGGTCTTCTTAAATCTTTCCCTGTTTCATACATCGTTTTCACAACAAGATCAAAGGAAATTTTTCTACTGTCCGAAAGGAAATAAGCAAGCGACGCGGCATTGATAGCGCGCATTGCCGCAACGGCATTACGCTCGATACAGGGAATTTGCACTAAGCCGCAAATAGGGTCGCAAGTCAAACCCAAATGATGTTCCATAGCGACTTCCGCGGCGTACTCGATTTGCCCTAAATTTAACCCCCTAAGCTCCGCTAAAGCCGCGGTTGCCATACAGCAAGCACTACCGATCTCCGCCTGACAACCGCATTCTGCCCCCGATATAGACGCGTTGGTTTTGATAAGATTACCGATTAAGCCTGCGGTCGCCAGTGCGTTGACGATTTCCTCATCGGTATATCCCTTACGCTCCTTAGAATAGCGTAAAACGGCAGGTAAAACCCCGCATGCCCCGCAGGTTGGCGCGGTTACAATCGTGCCGCCTGCGGCGTTCTCCTCGCTCACGGCAAATGCATACGCACATACTAAGCGGTTTTCTCTAAACTCCGCCCCCTCGTCCTCTACGACGCCTTGATAAAGCACCTGCGCCCTGCGCTTTACACCAAGCCCGCCGGGCAAAATCCCCGATACGGAAACCCCGCGCTTCACTGCGTCTTGCATGGTATTCCATACCTCTAAAAGGTAGTCCTTTAACTCCTCACCCTCAAACTTGAAAACGTAGTCGCAAAGGCGAAGCTTCTTTGCCTCGCAGTACGCGCGGATATCCGCCATGGTGCCATGCGGATAAACGTCGATTCCCTCATCGTCCTTTCTTCCCTCGATTTGAATTGCGCCGCCGCCAACGCTGTAAACGCGCATTTGTGCTATCTTTGTGCCACCCATGTACGCGATGAGGTCCATAGTGTTGGGATGAGGACATTCCGTAACCACGTCAAACTCCACGCAAACGTTGGGTAAAATATCCCGTATTACCCTATCTGTACCGTGCCCCTCGCCTGTTTTTGCCAGTGAGCCGTACAAGCGTACGGCAAACGAATCCGCCTCGGGATTTTCACGTAAAAACAGCTTACAAGCCCGTTCTGGCCCGATGGTATGGGAAGAAGAGGGACCCTTCCCGATTCTGTATAACTCCTTTAACGAATGCATAGACGCTACCTCAAACGATACAACTTTCTATACCATTATAACATAATAAGTGACGTTTGTAAACGCATATTTTCGATTAAATCCGACTTTTTTCTTGACATGTAAAAGAATATTTGGTATCATACTATAAGTAACGGTACAGGAGAGAATACCTCTATATGAAGATAGCAATTGTTACGGATACGAACAGCGGGATTTCCTCTTTGGAGGCAAAGGAACTCGGCATTTTCGTACTCCCTATGCCCTTTCTCGTAAACGGAGAGGCTTATTTTGAAAATAAAAACCTTACCCAGGAAGGGTTTTATGCACTCTTAAACGAAGATGCTAACGTTTCCACTTCCCAGCCTAGTATCGGCGATATTAGCGAGCTTTGGGAAGGTTTATTAAGCGAATACGATGAAATCATACACCTGCCCATGTCCTCGGGCTTGAGTCAATCCTGCGCAACGGCTACGATGCTTGCCAACGACTTCAACGGACGGGTATTTGTTGTAGATAACCGTCGTATTTCGGTTACGCTTAAGGAAAGCGTCTTGGACGCGCTGACCCTTGTAAAGAATGGTAAAACAGGCGCGGAAATCAAGGAAATACTTGAAAAAACAGGCGGACACTCCTCTATCTATATTGCTGTAGATACCATGAAATATCTAAAACGTGGCGGGCGAGTTACCCCTGCGGCGGCTATGATCGGCGGGATACTCAAAATTAAACCCGTATTGCAAATCCACGGCGAACGCTTGGATAAATACGCTTTAGCGAGGAGCACGGCAAAAGCCAAGGAAAGCATGAAAGCCGCAATTAAACGGGATTTGGAAACTTACTACGCCAAGTACGTAGACAGTGAGGAAATGACCATTTCCGTCGCACATACCAACAACGCCGCCGAAGCGGAGCTGTTTTGCGAAGAGCTGAAAAAAGAGTTCCCGAACATCCCTTTCCATTTTTGCGAACCACTGCCCCTTAGTATTGCCTGCCATATAGGCCCGGGCGCACTTGCCGTTGCTTGCATAAGAAAGATAAAAACTGCCGATTAAGGCAGTTTTTTTATACTAAAAATAACAGCCACACGATTCACGTGTGGCTGTTGATTTTTTTTGCAATTATACCAATTCGATAACCGCTACTTCTGCGCCGTCGCCGCGACGTTCGCCGAGAAGGTAAATTCTCGTGTAGCCGCCGCCTTGGCCAAGCTCTTCCTTACGAGCAGCGTACTTGGGCGCAATTTCGTTGAAAAGCTTATCCATCAAGGGGTGTTGAACGTCAGCCGTTCTTGCCTTGAATTCGCTCTTCTTTTCGTTGAAGCCCTTGATTTCCTGCAAATCGTAGGTTTTTGCCATGATTGCACGGCGAGCAGCAAGCTTTTTCGCACCGTCTTTTACGTTGGTAACGGTAACTTCCTTGCCCTTTGCATCTTTCTTCGTTACTTCGTATTCGATGTTATCATCATACGTATTAACCGCTTTCGTGATCAATTTTTCAACGTAAGATCTAAGCTCTTTTGCTTTTTCAGCGGTCGTTTCGATTTTTCCGTACCAAAGAAGCTGGGACGCCAAGTTTCTCAAAAGGGCGTTTCTTTCTTTAGACGTTCTTCCCAATTTTCTGGGCATAATTTTAATCCTCCTGTTGTTTTAATGCGAGGCCGTAAGAATCCAATTTTTGAATGACTTCTTCCAAGGACTTTCTGCCGAGGTTTCTCACCTTCAACATGTCGTCCTCCGTCTTCTTGGTAAGGTCTTCGACCGTGTGAATGTT
>JAZUQM010000057.1:0-7043 GCA_045605705.1 Candidatus Scatosoma sp. | reverse complement strand
GCCTTTTCTGTGCCCATATGCCGAATGGGGCAATCCACAAGCTTTAACCCCGCTTTAATCGCGCGTCTACGGATTTCCTTAACCTCATCGCCCGCGTTTAAGCCTTCGATTTTTTCGTCTGCGCCGAACTCCAAATAAATTTTATCCGCATAATCGATGGTTTCTTGCGCAAGCTCCGCCCCGATGAGCGTAGGCAAATCCCCGCCCACCTCGTAACTTAACGAAAGCTTGCCGTCCGAAAACGCACCCGCCCCCGAAAAACCCGTCGTGATATGGCAATACGGTTTGCAATTAACACACGCCTGCGTCTTGTGCTTTGGACAGCTGCGGTTTTCAATCGCTTGTCCTTTTTCTACGATGATGATTTTTTTCTTACTTCCCTTTCTTAACATTTCCAGCGCAGTAAAAATCCCCGCGGGGCCCGCGCCGACGATAACAACGTCCGTTTTCATACTTTTTCCTCCTTATTCAGCGTTTCGTCCTGCGGCATTATATCATGCTTTTTGCATTTTGTCAATAGCCGCCCGCAAAAAACCGCCCCTTTAAGGGACGGTTTTTATTGCTAAACGCTTTGTTATTCAGCTTTCTTCTTTTTGAGCGCTACAAACGCAACCGTCGCCATTGCGATAAGCACAAGCGCGCCGCCGCCCAAAGACATACTTGCCCCACAGCCAACCATCATTACCGTAGGCGGCTTTTGCGTGGGATTTTGCTGCGTAGGGTCGTTGCCTTGCGAAGCACCCTTTTCTACCGTAATCTCAATAGAACAAAGATCGCCAAACTTATCCGAGCTTACCGTAAGCACGCATTCGCCCTCTTTCTCGCCCTTGAGCTCCTTCTCTATTACCTTAGCATTGTCATTGTCAAGGATAAAGTTAAACTGCACGTCCTCGGGCAAGTATTCGCTTAAGTCAAACGTTTCTCCTTCCTTCAGCGTAAGCGTTGTCGGCAAGGTGATCGTAGCAAGCGCAAACTTCTCTACCGTAATTTCTACGCTGCATTCAGGCATCATAAAGGAATATCCGTTCGCCGTCGTTCTAACGGAAAGCGTTTCGCCGTTTGCCGTTGCAACGGGTTTCGCATAAGCATAGCCCGCTTCCTTATTTACGGAGAAGTTAACGGTGTCGTACGCCTTAACGCTGTCCTTTTCCAACGAAATTTCCGCGCCCGCCTTAATTTCGCTGCGTCCCCAATCCGCAAAGCTAATTTCAAACTGGTTTTCAATACCCAAGAAACAGTTGTTTACGGGATTGTAATATCTATACGTAAGCGTCTTATTCTTCTCGTTTACCTTAACCACAAGGATAAGCGGGTCGCCCCAGCTGCTTACGTCGTCGCCGTCCATAGTGAAATAGTCCGTACCCTGACCGTCGCAAAGCATACTCATAACGGTATTTCCGTACGCGCCTTTATCCTTTCTAAAAATATTGGTACTCGTTTCGATATGGCCGCTTGCCGTCAAGAACATGTTGGGATTTTGCGAGATAAAGTGTTCCCACATGAAATCACCGTCCGTAGAGGTTACGCCATCCACAAAGCCCTTTAAGTTATACCAATAGCTCGAAGGATTGCAGGTAGCGGTAGCGTCCCCGAAGTGCCCATCCGAATAAACCAAGGAATGGGTGTTGAAAAGTACTCTATGATTCTTATACTGCGGCTGCGCAATTACCTCGCTTGCCCAATCCAAAACCGCCTTAGAAGGCCCGAATTCAAGCGCCACCAATAAGTATTTAACAGCCGTACCTCCCTTGGTCGTCATGGTATATTCGTAGATAGCGTTAAGCATATCGTTTGCGGAGGTGGTTGCGGTATCGGTGTTATATCTTGCAATAACCGTACGCTTTTCCTCCGTCGTCAAGCTGTTGTAGCCGAAGTACTGATTATAAATGCCTGCCTTTCTTTCCGTCAAACTATAAAGGTGATTTTCATCGTAGTCGTGGTTGCCGACAATTGCACTCCAAGGAACACCTGCGCTTGTCAGTTTTTCATAATTCGTCGCCATTACTTGCCACTGCTGTGCAACGGTTTTGTAATTAGGATTTTTCGCAAGCTCATCGGCGCTAATCTCTAACGGCAGACCGTCTACGATATCGCCAAGCCCCATTACAAGCTGAAGATTCATCGCATTTTTATTTGCGACCATCCAATCAAACATCGCGTCCGTAAGCACGGAATTACTGCGTACCGTACACTGCGTATCGGGGACGTAAATCATGGTATATTCGTCCTCGCCTGCTACAAACCAATCGTCCGTTTGGGGTGCAAAATAATCTGCAAGCGTGCAAACCGTTGCGTCAAAACCGTTCCCGGAATAATCTTTCAAAACGTGGTTTGTATTTTTGTAAAGATGGAAATCCCGCTGCGTTTCGTCAAGCACCCAGTTCCCGATGACCCTGACGTATTCGGCGGTATTGATGAGAGTTTTGTCCGTTACGTTATATTCCGCAGCAATTTGGCTTTTCGTCATAGCATTGCCATACAGCGCTACGTCGTAAATCTCCCCGGGGAACACGAGGTTTTGGCTGTTGGCAGCTCTGTTTCTACCGATACCGATTTGGAAGGTAGGCAACATCTCCGTCTTAACAGTCGCATTCGTTTGCGTCGTCGAAGCATGCTTGCCGTCTAAATACAAATCAAAACAGCCAAGGCTCTTGTTTCTAACGACTGCGATATGAATCTTCTTGCCCGTTCTAACGTCCAAGCTGCCCGTATAACCGCTTGCGCGCGTATCAAAGGTAAGGACAGCTTCGCCCCCGTTTGCGCCTTTCAACAAAGGATCCCAAGTTACTTGGATATAACCGTTTTTATCTACGTTTACCTCAAAGGTATTATACGAGGTCGAACCAGATTTTCCAGGCGCGTCCGTACTTAAAATATAGCCCACTACGGTAGGGTCGGCTTTATCTGTAATTGCAATTTGTTGATCGCTGTTATTAAGCCCAACCGTATCCTTTTTATCAATACATACCGTTGCCGTAAGCGTGTTGGGAATGGTAGAAAGCGTTTCCTGCGTCATGTACGAGGTTCTGGGAACGCACGTTTCCGCAAGCATCGTACCGCTTTGCCCCGCTTTTACCAAGCGTTGGCAATTGTTGTACGCGCTGGCAACCTGTTGCGCCGTCATAGCGGTGCTGGATACGCCAACGTAGTTGATATACCCCTCGAAAAAGTTATATACAATCGCATCCCTGCCGATGAAGTGCGCAGGCGAAGGACTAGACGCGCTAACGTTCATTTCCGTACCGATACCCGCTACCGAACCAACCTTGGTGCCGTTTACGTAGCAAACAAGTTGGGGATTAGAAGGCGTCGTTACGTTATCGCGGACAACAACGATGTGTACCCATTCGTTCATGGGCACTTGATAATCAAAGTAATGGTCTATTTCACCGTTTCTCCACCATAATCTCGGTTTGTTATCCAAGGAAATTTCAAGGTTAAAATGCTCGTTTCCGTCGATTGCATTACCGCCGATAATCGCCCCTTTGCTTTTGTACCAGTTATCGCCCATCCCGACCCTAACTAAAGCTTCAATGGTCTTCGGGCTTGCGGTGAAACCGCTGTCCAACTGGTAGGTAGAGCCTCTTATAAGGTTGTAGTTGGTGTTAACACTGCTTTCAACCAAGGCATCCGCATAGTTATTGCCTGCGTCCGCAGCTTGGGCGGACTTTCCTTTTAACGATACGCCGAACAGGGTCAAAAAGATCAGCATAAGCGTTACAAGAATCGCAATTGCAAAATTCTTTGTCTTTACTCTCATAATCCTACTCCTTAGATTATTTTATACAATATTATAACATAAAAAAATCAATTTGTAAACCCATTATTTGCTCCAATTTGTATACTATTTGCTCTTTTTGGGGATAAAAATGCCCTTGGTATATAAAAAACCGTCCACAAAGGACGGTTTTTGCAATTACGTTGCGTCCGCCGCAGCCGCTTCCTGTAAAGGCAAAGGCTGTTGCGTGCGGGCCTGTTTTTTCAGCATGCTTTTTCTAAGCACCTCTAATTTGTAGGAATTATATCGCAAGATGCAAAAGGATGGAATGTTAAGTAACGCGTTTACAAACGCCACGGGAATGGATATGGCAAACCACATAGGGGTTATACCGTAAGGCAATATCAATAAAAAACCTAAAAATACCGAGGAGAAATGCCCTATCTCTCCGTAACAGCTTTCCAAAAGGAATCTGTCGAGATATTCCACACTCTTAGGGTCGTCAAGCTTATTTTTTCTAAAGCCCGTAAACTGCCCGATTTCGGGAACCTTATCCTTCCAAAGCCGAATCTTGAGCTTTTCGTAAAATTTCTTTTCCTTGGGACTGACCTTAAAAATTCGTTTTTCATGATTCGCGCATTTGGCGGGAAGCAATCTCGACGCCGTAGCCACCACCGCGTCTATGAGCATGACTAGCGCAACGGCAAACGCCGTATATCCCAGCACCCCGAAAAACCCCGTCCCGTATGCCAGCGAAACGAACAGCGAAATCACTAGCATCGCGCAAAAGATAATCGTTAAATATAATATCATTTTTCTTCCTCTTGGGTAGCATATACGAGGGGACAGCCGTACACCTCCTCGTATTTCGCTTTACATAAAGCGTATGCCTCGTCCATCATTTTTTCCGCGCCTACCTTTTCCCCAAGCGTTTTATCGGGATAAATAGGAGGCATAACGTGCAAGGTATGCCGTTGCACGGGATATCCGTCGCCGTCCACCCTTTCAGGGTCATCCGTCATGGTGATAAAGGTGGGCACCACGGGCACGTCCGCGCGGTAGGCAAATTTGAACCCGCCCGCCTTGAAGGGTCTAGGTTTTTTATAATTCCACCACATCTCTTGCTCGGGATAAATAAGAATGACCTCTCCGCGTTTTAACAGCTTATTAACCGCCGAAGTAAAGTTCATCATCGTACGGCGGTTTCTCGAAAGCGGCAGGGTATTACAGTGCTTAAAGAAAAATCCGTACAGTCCGGGGAAGTTGGTATAATTCCCCTCGCGAATGATTTTGTAAAGGTATTTTCTTGGAATGTATTTACGGATACAATGGAAAAGAATATAGTTATCAAAGGGGGAAAAATGGTTACAGGTAACGATTGCGCCGTTTTTCAACCCCTCCTTAAGATACTCCTCGCCCTCAATACCGTCAATGACCATGATATCCTTTTTGATGAGCTTTAAGAAGTAATGGTCGGCAATAAAGTTCGCCACACGTCTTTTGACCTTACTCGAAAGCTTTTTGCAAAGGTAGTCCACCTGATCGGGCAAAAGCTCGGGGGCTTCGGGGTCATTTTCCACGCTCTCGTTGAAGCGTCCCTCTTTTTCGTATTCCTCTATACGCCGTAAGATTTCCAATCTTTCGGGCGAAATTTTACTTACGTCCATATCTGCCTGCCTCGTTTTTAGAAATTCACACCGACGGAACGGATGAAATTTTGCGGGTTTTCCGCCTCCGCTTTCGCCAAAGCCACCAACTTTGCGCCGCCTTCCTCATCCCGCTTTACCTTGTCGGGCGTATAGGCAGCCTTCGTCTTTTTCATATCCTCTAAAAAAGGAGTGCGCGTCGCAAAATCCCAAAAATACTCTTCAAACAAAATGCCGTCGTAGTGCCAAGGCTTCATGGTCAAATTGTAATGAATAAGCTTGGGGATTTCCCCTTCCGCACCGCCAATCGGCATTCTGTTCCAGCCTGCGTCAAAGTAATACACCTTGTCCTTACAAATGAGATTGAGCACGTCTTGGTCGGGCGCAATGGTAAAATCATAACTGCGAAGTACCTTGCTAAATTTCTCGTAAAAGTTGATTTCACGGAATTTTTTAAGGTTCATCACGATTACGCCGGAGTTGAAATAATGCTCCGCGTCAATTCCCAGCGCATTTTTGGTATATTCCCTAAATTCGGGTACCGCCGCCACCGCTTGATCGGCTACCGCGCCGATATAGTTATCGCCAACGTCGATTGTGTATAAGCGCGCGATATCCGTAAGCACTACCGTGTCGCAATCCATATACAGCACTTTATCGTACTGCGGGAAAAGCTCGGGAATAAGCAAGCGGTAATAAATCGCGCTCGTATAATAATCACGGCAATGCATGCAGTCGTTGATTTTTGCAATTTTTTCGCCGATATCTTCAAAGAAGATAGAAAAATCCTCTTCTTCCATTGCTTTTACTTTTTTCGATGCACCGTTCAAATTCCCCGAATATAATACGTGAATACGATATTCATAATCCTGGGTTTTATACGTTTTAAGCGCAGTTAACGCCACCGCCAAGTACGGCATATAATTTTCGTCCGCCGCATAGAACACGGGGATAATGGGTTTCGTCATAAAATTCACCTCTCTTCTGTGTTTCGCGAAAACACTTACGCGCTTTTCGCCAACAAAATCAGTGTATAACATTTTTTCCCAAATTACAACCTATTGCGCCCCCAAAATCCTCTACTGGGCGATTTTACCCCTCTACTAGGGGTAGTGGAGCACTCTACTCACGGTAGAGTCGCCTTATCTACCCTAGGTAGAGTGCGATTTTTTAGCTTTTACACAAAAAAATCGGCAAAAACGCCGATTGGGGATATTTTTATGGTTTTGTCCCTATACAAACAAAGCAAGAAGCAAGTAAGACGAGGAAAACGCGGATTTCCTGACGGGAGTATACAAGGACGTACGCGAGCAAGGGAAAACGCAAGCTTGACGAAGTATTGCGCCCCCGTCCAAACAAAGCAAGAAGCAAGTAAGACGAGGAAAACGCGGATTTCCTGACGGGAGTGTACAAGGACGTACACGAGCAAGGGAAAACGCAAGTTCGACGCAGTATTGCGACGCATATCCACCGTTTAGATATCTAAATCTGTAACGAGAGAAGCATTTTCCTCAATAAACTTTCTTCTAAGTTCGGGGTTTTCGCCCATCAGCATCGTGAACATCTGGTCTGCTTCAGCCGCGTCTTGCATCGTAACACGCACAAGCGTTCTTGTTGCAGGATTCATTGTGGTATCCCAAAGCTGTTGCGTGCTCATTTCACCAAGACCTTTATAGCGT
>JAZUQM010000056.1:0-2465 GCA_045605705.1 Candidatus Scatosoma sp. | reverse complement strand
ATTCTTTATACAAAAAAGCGAGAACTTTTTTCAAGTTCTCGCTCTTTATCATTCTATGATATTGCTCGTAATATAATCAACTCCGTGCCAAGCCAAAACCTTTGCGCACGCAACCCCATCCACCGTCCAACAGTTAATCTTAATGCCTTGCTCATGCAAACGTTTCACCGTTTTCTTTGTTGCGATACTCCATTTCAAATCGCAATCCAAACGGTACTTTTTCATAAAGGCAAGTTCTTTCTCCCCCACCTTTTCTACCAAGTACTGCGCGTCTGCATCAGGGAATCCTTTGCGCAATTCGACAAGATTCTCCCCTGCAAAGGAAATGAAAGTCGTCCTATGTAACCAACCGAGTTTTTCAACCTCTTTCGCGATTGCAAGCACTTCTTGCGGTCGCATTTTATTTTTCAGCTCCAAAATCGCCTGCTTGTCGTATTTTTTACAAATTCGCAGGTATTCTTCCAAGGACGGAAGACGGTATTCTTCTATCCCCTTGCCGTATGGGTCTTGAAAGCGCAAGCCTCGCAAGGTCTCATAATCCGTCTCTTCCACGATTAGGTCAAGCCCTGCAATCCGTTTAAGATCATCGTCGTGCGTAACGATAAACTTCCCGTCCTTCGTCACGTGCACGTCCGTTTCTATTCCGTAATATCCTTTCTGCCCGGCTGCTTCAAACGCCTCTACTGTGTTTTCAAGATATAAACCCGAAAGTCCGCGGTGGGCAATAAGTTTCACCTTTCCCTTTTCATGCAAGGGTTTAGTCTTGCTATAACGCCTGCCCTCCAACTTCCTTTGCGGTACATAAATACAAGCAAGAGGGGTAAGCAGTACCGTTGTTAAAGCCGCGGCCGCGGCAATCGTTACATTTAAAATCATATACGAACCCACAAATAGAATAACTGTGACGCAAATAAGTCGTTTTTATCTACGTCTATTATTTCTTCCAAACAATGCCAATACCCAAACCGCGAAACGCAAGAAATATACGAGCGAGGTCAAAAGGGAAGCCACGTACGTATTTGCCGCCGCATCCAACATTTTGTCCGCATAGGGAAGTTCGTCTTCACGCAAAATCCCCTCTTCCACGAGCATTTTCTTGGCGCGTTTACTCGCATTATATTCCACCGGCAAGGTCACAAGCGCGAAAATGGTGGAAAGCCCGTATAAAGCTACCCCTGCAATCGCGAGATAGAACCCAATGCTCGAATTCTGCGTGGCAATAATCCCCACGTCCAAAAGCAAACCGATCAGTACGAGCGGTAAAGCAAGTCTGCTGCCGATATTTGTAATCGGTACGAGTACCGTTCTCACTTTATAGGGGAAATACCCCTCTTTTTTCTGCATAACGTGTCCGATCTCATGCGCCGCTACGGCAACGGATGCAACGGAATTATCTCCATATACACTCTCGGAAAGATTGACGATCTTCTTTGTCGGGTGATAATGATCGGTCAACGTACCGCGCACACGTCCTACGGTAATATCGTGCACACCGTTTGAACGAAGCAATCTCACCGCCGTATCATAACCCGTCATACGGGAAGAGGTCGGGATTGCACCGTACGCTTTGTACGACGAGCTTACCTTGTTGCTTGCATAGCCTGCAAAAACTGCGCAGGCAAGCATGAGTCCCATAAAAAGTAAATAGTATTCTAAAGGCATTTTCTTTCTCCTTCCTATTATTATATAATATATATACCCGTTTTATACGATTATAAATCGTATCTACTGCTTCGTCATGAAATAACGCCGCTTTCTGCGTCCGCTTCATGGCTCTGCCTTTGGAATCCGTAAGAAAACAATTCCCTTTACCCTTATAATTATAAATCAATAGAGAATGGGTAGAGTTCGGATTTGGAAACGCCACGGTCTTTCGCCGCGCGCTTTAAAGCCTCCTTTTTCTCCAAACCCGCCGCCATATAATGGCGGATATGATCAACTTCGGAAAGGGCATTTAAAGGACTTTCTTTTTCTTCTGCCCCCCCAACGAGCAAAACGTACTCTCCCCGTTTTTCCCCAGGCAAGCCCTCGGAAAGACGGAAATTTACCGCTTCTTCGTGAATCTTCGTGATTTCCCGAACGGCAGCCGCCGGGCGATCGCCAAAGACCTCGTACATAGCCTTAATATCCTTGTCCACGTCCTGTGGCGCAGAATGGAACGCAAGAGTCAAATCGCTGTCCTTATACTTTTCAAGCAACGCTTTCTTCTCCCCGTTTTTATCAGGCAAAAATCCGATAAACGCGAACCTGCCTGCTGGCAAAGCCGATAAAACAAGCGCAGCCACAAATGCGCAAGCCCCGGGGATAAGGGTGTACGGCTCGCCGTTTTCCCGCAAAATCTTACAAACGGTATTACCGGGATCAGAAACCACGGGCGTACCAGCGTCGGACACGACCGCTACCTTCTCCCCTCTCCTTGACGCTTCCAAAATCTTTTGCGCCGCTTCCGTTTCGTTAAATTTATG
>JAZUQM010000055.1:0-6302 GCA_045605705.1 Candidatus Scatosoma sp. | reverse complement strand
ATGCAGCCGCCTATGTTTGAGGTTTCGCCTACGCACTATGCGGCGACGTGGTTGCTCCACCCTAATGCGCCAAAGGTGGAGATTCCTCAAGTTATTACCGAACGTATCAAGCGTATGAAAGAGCGTGGAGGAGAGCAAGATGAATAATAACGAAGTTTTGTTAAAAGTAGAGCATCTGTGCCAATACTTCCGCATGGGTAAAAAAGAGCTCAAAGCCGTCGACGACGTTAGCTTTGAGATTAAAAGAGGGGAGGTTTTCGGGCTTGTAGGCGAATCCGGTTGCGGTAAAACGACGACGGGCAGATCGATTATCAAGCTGTACGATATCACCTCCGGTAACATCTATTTCAAGGGCGAAAGAGTAGGGGCAGGCACGCGTTCATATAAGAATGCGATCTCTAAAGCCCGCAAGGAAGCGGCTGCGCAGATTAAGGCGCTGAGAGCGGAATTGAAGGCGGATGAAAGCAAGAAAGCGGAAGTAGACGCGAAGATTCAAGAAATCAACGAGAATTTAGGTAAAATCGTTGACGAAAACCGCGCGCAAATCCGCGAGGCAAACGTATCCAGTAAAAACGTCGATAAAAGATACGCGGAAAACCTGATTGCGGCTCTTGAAGAAGAGTATAAGGAAAAGTTTGCGAATGCCGAGGGCGACGAGGTTGCTACCAAGGCTTTGCAAAAGGAGTTTAATACTCGTTGCAGGGTTGCGAAGAGGAGCAGGCTTATCACGCAAATCCAAATGATTTTCCAAGATCCTATCGCTTCCCTCGACCCTCGTATGACCGTTCGCGAAATTATCGCGGAAGGATTGATTATCAACGGTATCCGCGATAAGGAATACATTACGCAAAAGGTGTACGATATTTTGGAAACGGTAGGTCTGGTAAGAGAGCATGCAGACCGTTACCCTCACGAATTCTCGGGTGGTCAACGTCAGCGTATCGGTATCGCGAGAGCTATCATTATGCAACCCGAAATGATTATCGCCGACGAGCCTATTTCCGCGCTTGACGTATCTATTCAGGCGCAGGTTATCAACCTTTTGAACGACTTGAGAGACCGTTTGGGGCTGACCATTTTGTTCATCGCGCACGACTTGTCCGTCGTGAAGTATTTCTCGGATAGAATCGGCGTTATGTACTTTGGTAAGATGGTAGAACTTGCGACTTCCGAGGAGCTGTTCAAAAATCCCTTGCACCCCTATACCCGTTCGCTTTTGTCGGCAATTCCTTTGCCTGACCCTCGTTACGAGAAAAAGCGTACGAGAATGACGTATAATCCGATTGCAGAACATAACTATTCGGTGAATTTGCCCTCTTTGCGCGAAGTGTCCCCCGGGCATTTCGTATATTGCAATGATGAAGAAGAGGCGAAGTATAAGGAAATGATTAAATAAGATGGATCAAGAAAAGAAAAAAATCTTGCTCAAATATTTGATTTGCTTTTGTGTCGCCGCGGTCATGGTCGTTATCGTTATGGCGATAGGCAAATTTGATTTTGACGGACCGAAGACGAGCATGAGACTTTTGCACGATTGCTTTTTCTCGGTCGGCGCGTTGATGTCCCTTTTTGCGGGCTTACTGTATGCAAGCGGCGAAGGGGCGTTCCTAGGGATAGGTTACGCCTTAAAGGGGGCGATACGCGTATTTGTTCCCGTGTGGCGTAAAGAGCACGAAACCTTTAAGGACTATCGCGAACGTAAGCTTGCAAAACCAAAGCCGACAGGAACGCGATGTATCTTATTTACGGGCTTGTTCTTTGTTGCCGTAAGCATTATATTCCTAATTATTTGGCACCACGTTTAACAAAATATCCCTCGGCTTCGAGGGATATTTTCACGTTTACTCTTGAAAAAACAAGTTTAATATGCTATAATAAGAAAAACATGAAAAAGGAGTTTTGTTATGAGTAGTTTTGAAAATTTACGTATAGTAGATAATTTTTATCAAACCTCTTTGTTCTTTCCCATGCCTACCGTGGTGATTAGTACCATCTGTGAAGACGGTTCTACGAACTTAGGCCCGTATTCGTTGGTGCAGCCGTATTACGTAGCAGGCAAGGATTATTATGCTATGCTATTATCCTGTCGCAATTCCTCAAATACGGCGCAAAACATTTTAAGAAACGGCAAATGCGCAATCAACTTTATTGATGATAATCCTAAAACCTTCAAAGAGGCAGTCAAGCTTTCGTGGCCGGGGGATAAACCCAGTGATAAAATGCCTAAGTGCAAGTTTAAGTTGGAAAAAAGCCTCATTGAGGAAGAAACGGGAGAAAATCGTCCTTTCGTCATGACGGATGCAATCCAAGTCATCGAATGCACTTGGGTGAGGGAGTTGGACGGCGCGGATAAGGACGTGGCGGGGGAATTAAACGGCTATGAACCGCCTTATCATGATTTCAACGGAATTACGAGTAAATTCGGCGCGCACTTTATCTTAAAAATTGATAAAATTCTCATGAAGAAGAAATATAGCGACGCTATCATTCGCGGGGTAAAAGCAAGCGATTTCCCGTCGTTGCCCGTAGATTACGGCTACCGTGATAGCAAAAACTTCTGGTTCCATAAGAAAACGAGAATGCGCGCGGAGCTTTTGCAAATGCGGAAAGCGTCCTTGGAATCGGTACGCTATGCTGCGGATAGAGTGGATGATAAGGTCAAATTCACCGATGAGGCGCTTACCACTGTTTTAGGTGTACCTAGAGTCTTTTTGCCCCTCGTATTAAAGGGGTGCGTAAAATGGGCGAAAGAAAACGGAGTTACCCTTGTAACGGCGGAGCATATGAAAATTATCAACGATAAACGTGCGCAGGAAAAGAATAAAAAATAAACGAAAGAGATATACAAATGGCGAAATTATATTTTAAGTACGGTGCGATGGGTTCGTCTAAAACGGCAAACGCGCTGATTACCAAGTTCAACTATGAAGAAAGGGGAATGAAAGTATGGCTAATCAAGCCCTCGATTGACGTACGCGACGGCGTGGACGTCGTGCGTTCCCGTATCGGGCTTTCCGCGTGTGCGGATATTATGACGCCCGATAAAAACCTGTTTGACGAATATCAAAATCACCCCGACTGCGACGTGGTCATTGCGGACGAGTGTCAATTCTTTACCTCGACGCAAATCGATCAGCTCCGTCGTATCGTAGACAAGCTAGATATTCCCGTGCTTTGCTACGGTCTGCGTACCGACTTTTTGACGCATTTATTCGAGGGGAGCAGAAGGCTGTTTGAGGTAGCGGATTCGATTACCGAAATCAAAACCATTTGCACCTGCGGCAAAAAGGCAATTGTAAACGCCCGCATCGACGGGGAGGGAAAAATTGTAACGCAAGGGGGACAAATCCTTATCGGCGGCAACGATTCCTACGTTGCCATGTGTCATAGCTGTTGGCGAAACGCCATAGAAAAACAGGCAAAGCAATGAGCGGCACAAAAAAGCTGCTCATCGTCGATGGAAGTAATTTGCTCTTTCAAATGTTTTACGGTATGCCTGCTCGCATTGTCAATAAAGAAGGTAGAGCGATACAAGGTACGCTTGGGTTTGTCGGGGCGTTGTTCAAAATTCTCAGGAAGGTAGCGCCGACGCACGCGCTCGTTCTCTTTGACGGAGACCACCATAATAAAAGAAAGGATATTGATTGTGAATATAAGGCAAACCGACCGGATTTTTCGCAAATCCCCGAAGAGGAGACGCCTTTCTCGCAATTGCCCGATATTTTTGCGGCGTTGGATTATTTGAAAATTCCCCGTATGGAGACGGCCGTTTGTGAAACGGACGATCTCGTTGCGGCGTATGCGCTTACTTACGGGAAAGAAATGCAAGTCGTTATCGCTTCGTTTGATAGCGACTTTTTCCAGCTTATCACGGATAAGGTGTCCGTACTTCGCTACCGCGGGGATAAAACGGTGATTTGTGATGAAAACTACGTCCGTGAAAAGTTTGGGGTTTTGCCTTGTCAGTACGCCGACTTCAAGGCGCTTGTGGGGGATAGCGCGGACAATATTAAGGGGGCGGATAAAGTCGGTCCCAAAACCGCCTGCCAACTGTTGCGGGAGTTTGACAATCTTGAAAACCTTCTTAAAAATGCGGATTTGATTCAAAAACCGTCCGTAAAAACCTCAATCAAGGCGTGTACGGAGAGATTGCTTAAAAATCAAATTTTAATTCGGTTAAACGATAAGGCAATGTTGCCGTTTGCGTTGGAGGAGCTGTGTTTTGTTGAGCATGGTGCGACAACAAACGCCGTATTAAGCGCCATTGGCGTTTATTGATTTGCCGATATTGCTTATAAAAAATCTTCATCAACATATTTGAGCGTTTGGACAACTGTTCAAACGCTCAAATGTTATTAGACGTAATAAACGGTAAATAGATTTTGCGCAAAGCGGCTTGATAAGGGGGTGTATTACGCGTGCGCGCACATTAATAATAATTATTGAGGTATAAATCGCGAAAAAGTGGGAATAATCGGCGTGTATGCATAGCGAAACGGGAATATTCCAAATCTTAAAAAAAATTAAAAAATTTTTGAAAAAAGTTCGTTCAAATGCTTGACAGACCTTTACATATTTGATATTATAAGTAGGCTGTGTAAAAACGCGTGTATAGGGTTGATGCGGGAAGTTACTGAAATTCCAAGGCAAAAAGCCGCTTTGGCAGATAATTTCCGTTGACAAAAGTGGGGGCTAGACTCCTGCGACTAACCGAGGCTTTTGCGGAAACGCTCGGGCAAAAAACGAAGAGTGTTTTTCTTTTGCAAGAATCTCGATACACACGGATAGGTTGATACAGCGAAATAAAATGTTAGTATAAACTAAAAGGAGTAACCAAATGGCAGTAGCAGCACAGAAAATTAGAATCAAGTTGGCGGCGTATGATCACGAGCTCGTAGACGAGGCGGCAAGCCGTATCGTTGAGACGATGAAGAAGAGCGGTGCAAAGATCTCCGGTCCTATTCCTCTTCCCACGGAAAGAGAAATCGTAACGATTCTTCGTTCCCCCCACAAGTACAAGGATTCCCGCGAGCAGTTCGAAATGAGAACGTACAAGAGAATCATCGATATCTATTCCCCCAACGCAAAATTGCTTGATTCCATCCACTTGCCCGCAGGCGTGGACATCAAAATCAAGCTCTAATCAAAAATGCCGAGAAATACTTTCAAAGGTATTCGAAAATAAAAAAACAAAAGGAGTGAACTTTATCAATGAATAAAGCAATCATCGGACGCAAAGTTGGGATGACCCAAATCTTTGCAGCAGACGGGAAAATGATTCCCGTAACGGTAGTGGAAGCAGGTCCTTGCCCCGTTGTACAGGTTAAGACGGTAGCAAACGACGGTTACGCAGCATTGAAACTCGGTTTCATCGAAGTGAACGAAAAGGCGCTCACGAAGCCCGAACTCGGTCAGTTCAAGAAAGCAGGCGTAAAACCCCACAAGGTATTGAAAGAAATCAGAGTAGAAAACGCTGAAACTTTCACGGTAGGTACGGAACTTAAAGCTGACGTGTTTGCGGCAGGGGACAAGGTAGACGTATCGGGCGTAACGAAAGGCCACGGTTTCACGGGCGTAATCAAGAAGTGGAATCAACACAGATTGAAGATGACGCACGGTACCGGCCCCGTACACAGAGAACCCGGTTCTATGGGTCCTATCAGCTCCCCCTCGCGTGTATTCAAGAACAAGCACCTTGCAGGTCAGTACGGTGTGGATAACGTAACGATCCAGAACCTTGAAGTTGTTCGCGTAGATCTCGAAAGAAACGCGATTCTCATCAAAGGCGCTATCCCCGGCCCTAAGGGCAGCATCGTAACGATCGCAGACAGCGTAAAGAGCAAATAAGGAGAGTGAACGAAAATGGCGGCTATTAAAGTATTAAATATGAACGGCTCCGAAGTCGGCACCATCGAATTGAACGACAACGTTTTCGGTGTTGAATACAACGAGCCTCTGATTCATCAGGCAGTCGTTACCCGTCTTGCAAACGAAAGACAGGGTACAAAATCCACCCTCACGAGAACGGAAGTTAGAGGCGGCGGTATCAAGCCTTGGAGACAAAAAGGCACGGGTCGTGCTCGTCAAGGTTCTATCCGCGCTCCCCAATGGATTAAAGGTGGCGTAGTATTCGCACCCAAATCCCGCGACTTCTCCAAGAAGATGAACGCAAAGGCAAAGAAAGCGGCTCTTTTGTCCGCGCTTTCCAAGAAAGTTGCAGACGGCGAATTCGTGGTAGTAGACGCGCTTACGTCTACGGGTAAAACGAAGGAAATGGCGGCGTTCGCTAAAGCGCTCGGTTT
>JAZUQM010000054.1:0-4119 GCA_045605705.1 Candidatus Scatosoma sp. | reverse complement strand
AGGCACAAAAAAATACGTGGAAAGATGGGGTGCGGACGCCGTTCGCGATTGCGATGGAACGGAGCTTCCTGCAAATGCAGGCGAGCTTGCGGAAAAGGTTTATAAAACTTATTTTATCGTTCGCGGCGATAACGATTTTGCGTACGCGCACGATGAGTATATGCAAAATATTGCGTTAATTTCCGAACGGCATACCGCTTTTTCTACGCGCTTGGAAATCAATTTGTTAGACGGTTTGTTTAACGAACAAATTGCCGTTAATCCCGAAAACCATAAGAAATATTGGCAGGTTTTTGATAGAACTACCGGCAAAGAAATACAGGATTGGGAGTATATCGGGAATAACGTCGTCGTCGTAAACAACGCGAAAAAAATGCACGAATACACGGTCAATTTCTTCGGCAAGAATCTTTGGGATTCTACGCAGATTTATAATTATACATGCAACGGCTGGACGGTTACGAAGGATAGGGATATTGATCCTATTTTCCCCGAGGCCTTTGAACATATCTTAAACAATATCGACAAGTGGATGGAAGCAAATCCGCAGGTAAACGTGATTCGTTTTACGACGTTTGTGTATCATTTCTTCTTGCTGTATTATAAAGGGGACAAACAAAAGCTGTTTGATTGGTATAACTATGCAACCGCGGCGAGTCCTGCGATGTTTGAACGCTTTGAAAAAGAATACGGCTATGAGATTAAATTGGAAGATATATTGACGGAAGGCTATTATGCGAACCAGTTTTTAATTCCTTCGAAAGCTGTCTTGGATTTCACTGATTTGGTGCAACGATTCATTACGGAAACCGTTGCAAAAATCATTGAAAAAGTCCATGCGGCGGGCAAAGAAGCGATGATGTTTTGGGGGGATAACTGGATTGGCGCTGAACCGTACGGAAAATATTTTGCCGATATGAAACTCGACGCGATCGTGGGTAGTGCTTCTTCGGGCGCAACGGTTCGCGCGGTAAGCGATATTCCTCATTTGAGATATAAAGAAATTCGGTTAAATCCCTATTTCTTCCCCGATACGTTGGCGGAGGATGAAAAATCCACGAAGGCGATGAAGAAGAACTGGGGGGTAATGCGCCGCGCCATCTTGCGAAAGCCCGTGGACAGAATTGGGTTTGGCGGATATTTGAAGATCGCGGATAAGTTCCCGATGTTCTGCGATACGGTAGAAAATCTTTGTAACGAGTTCCGCGAGATGTACGATATAGTTTCCAAAGGCGATCCTTATTGTCCTTTGAAGATAGCGATTATGAGCTATTGGGGTAAGGAAAAGTCTTGGATGACGAATATGGTCAGTCAAGACGCGCCTTTCCAACGTACGGCGTGCGTTTTAGAGTTTTTAGAGAGCTTGTCAGGGTTGCCCGTAGATATTCACTTTATCAGTTTTGAGGATGCGAAAAACGGTCGATTGAAAGAATTTGACGTTGTGTTTAACAGCGGGAATGCGGGAACTTCCTTCTCTGGCGATACGTGCTGGAAAGATGAAAAGTTGGTAGAATGCGTACGCGAATACATAGCAAACGGCGGTGGTTTTATTGGCATCAACGAGCCTTCCGCGATTTTGCACGGCGGTAGATTTTTCCAGCTTGCCGACGCACTGGGAGTTGATGAGGAAAAATCTTTTTCCATCTTGTTCAATCGCTATAACGTAGATATAAACAAAGAGCACTTTATAATGGAAGACGTTGACGGAGAAGTGGACTATGCAAACGGAACGGATCATGTTTATGCACTTGACGGCACGCAAATATTGGATGCGAAATATGAAAAAGCGTTCCCTTGCGGGTTAAACCAATGTCATGTAAAAATGGCGGTAAATACTTACGGGAAGGGCAGATGTTTCTATGTGGCGGGGCTGAGGTATAATGCGATGAACACAAGATTGTTGTATCGTGCGATGCTTTGGTGCGCCGGCAAAGAAACGCTCCTGAAAAAGGCTTTCTCTACGAATATCTATACGGAATGCAATTACTATCCTGCCTGCAAGAAATATGCGATTGTTAATAATACGGCCGAAGAACAAAAAACTACGTTCTATGATATGGATGGGAATGCGAAAGAGTATGTATTAGCACCTAACGCAATCGTTTGGATTGACGAGTAATTTTGATTATGAGGCAATGTATGAAGAAGATTTTAAGCGTTCTGATAGGTTTTATATTGCTATTTCAATGCGTGCCTTGTGTTTTTGCTGCGGCGGAAGGGGTTCCCGAAGGTGAAACGATACGCGTGATAGCTGCTTCGGATTTTCAACCCCAAAACGGCGTTGAGTCCGGTAAAACGGCTATGAGAAATATTTTATCGGCAATGGAACAGGATAACATTACCACGGCGGACGGCTTTTTGTTTTGTGGCGATTATGATTATTCGACCGTAGGTAATGCAACGGCAACGAGGGCAGGCGTTCAAGCGGTAAAAGACGTTATGATAGATATTGTTCCAAAGGAAAATATCGTTTTGGCGCAGGGAAACCACGATACTGCCTCAGGGATTAGCAAAAGCGGGAAAAACGATCCTGCAAGCGGTGAGTATGGCGTATTTGTAATTCACGAAGATGATTACATGTGGTTTAACAACGATGAGAATCGAATTAAACGCACAACCCAGAACTTAATTGATTACTTAAACGGCAAGTTGGCTATTTCGTATGATAACCCGATTTTTATTGTTTCGCATTTGCCTTTGCATTATACGATGCGTACAGAAAAAGACGGGGATGGACAGCACGCGAATTATATCTTCGACGTTTTGAATGAGGCGGGGGCTAAAGGGTTGAATTTGTTTTTCCTTTTTGGGCACAACCATTCTAACGGTTGGGACGACCACTTGGGCGGCTCTGCAATCTACCTTGCAAGGGGCGACGAGATTGAAATTGCTCAAAATAGCCGAGAGGCAGAGGATTGCAAGAGAGAAATTTTGAATTTTACATATTTAAATGCCGGTTACGTAGGGTATTACGGTGATAATGCCGATACGCTGTTGACGATGACCGTGTTTGAGATTGAAGGGGGAGAGGTAAGAATTTGTCGGTATAGTCAAGATGGGATACAACTTCTTAAAAGAAGAGGAGTAAATGAGTATAAAAAGGTATATCATTCTCCGCAAGTCGTTTCGTTGAATGACGTTCCTGAAAGTTTTTACTTTTTAAAAGATTGCATTGAGGGAAATAATCAAGAAACAATGATTTCTATTATTGGCGGTATCGCCACGGTGGACGATATTTCTGTCGATGATGCATTGGAGGGGGACATAGTACGTATTACTGCCGAAAAGGCGCCTGAAGGTATGATTTTCGAGAAATGGATTGTCGAAGAAGGTAACGTGGAATTAGCGAATCCAAGCAATGGATCAACGACTTTTACAATGCCTGATGAGAAAGTAAAAATCGTTGCAGTATATCAATCTATGGACGGAACTGTTGAACAGTCAGGCGGGTGTTTTGGTGCGATAAATATATCTTTGTATGGGGGCTTTGCGATTGCTGTACTTTCAATCTTGATATTCAAAAAAAGAGCTTATAAGGAATAAAAAATCTAAGAGCGGCCCATTATGGTCCGCTCTTAAATTTCTGCTGAAGACTACAATAAAAATACAGGAAATTCAGTAATTTCCTGTATTTTTTAGTTGGAGGACGACATCTTCCCCAAGAGCAGGACTTCGCATAATCAACAATATTTGCCTCATTCCCAAAGTTATCCTTGCGAATTTCTGTACGAACCTACGTTCTCAGCGTCCCGAACGCATATGCATAGATTTTTTGTGTAATTTCGGGTGATTTTAGGGGCTTTCGTGTCCAGAAACGGTGCTTTCGGGTGCTCTTGTGAGCATTGTTTCCACGTAGTCCGAGTCTGTAGATGGTCAAAGATGTGGTCAAACGCAGTATTTTGCGCTGACCACATCTTTATTTTTTTAAAACGATATACCCATGTACGAGTTTATTTTTTCAAGGGGCTTATAAAGTATTATTGCAATCCATCGATTTCAGTTGATTACAATTTGTAAACAACTCGTTTCTCGTTAATATTTTCAGTTGTCTACAAATTGAAGACAACTGCATTTTACAATACGCGAATTAAGTTTGTTGCAGTATAGCATAGCTTCTCA
>JAZUQM010000053.1:0-5469 GCA_045605705.1 Candidatus Scatosoma sp. | reverse complement strand
CTTAAATCGCTTGCCGTAACGCTCGCCCCGTGAAGCCTCTCTACGCCCCTAATCACTGCCGCGCGACCGCGCACCGTGATATCCGCACCCATGCGTTTAAGCTCCCCAGCGTATTTGTAGCGCGTTTCAAATAAATTCTCGACAACAAGGGTCGTGCCTTTTGCCGTACAGCACAGCGCAGAATATTGCGCTTGCATATCGGTAGGAAAACCTGGGAAGGGATTTGTTTCCACAAGGTCGACACTTTGCAACCTATCGCTACTGCGCAATACTATTCTATCATTTTTTGCATAGATTTTGCAACCGTTTTCACGCAATTTATGTAAAAGTGCGGCAATATTTTCAGGCGGAACCCCTATCGTCTCAATTTCACCCCCGCAAGAAGCAGCCGCTATCAGGTAGGTACCCACCTCGATCCTATCCCCGATGGGTGTATATTCAATCCCATGCAACCGCTTGACTCCCTCGATTGCAATCGTTCCCCCGCCCGCGCCGCGCACCTTTGCGCCCATTGCATTCAAAAAACGCTGCAAATCGACGATTTCCGGCTCTTTCGCCGCATTTCGAATAACCGTTATCCCCTCCGCCTTTACCGCGGCAAGAATGATATTCTCTGTAGCGCCTACGCTTGGAAAGTCAAGTAAAATTTCCGCACCTTTAAGCTTTTTCGCCTCACAATGGATATACCCGTCCTTTTCAACGATTTCCACCCCCAAACGTTTTAATCCTAAAAGATGCAAATCGATAGGTCGCAATCCTATATCACACCCTCCCGGATAGGAAATTTTCGCGCGTTGAAAACGAGTAAGGACCGAACCGAGCATAAAAACGGAAGAACGCAGTTCCTTCGTAAGCCGCGCGGGGATTTCGTGGGAAACTGCGTTTGAACTATCGATAACCGTTAGGTCTTTTTGCCTTTTTACCGAGCAACCGACCTCTTTAAGAATATGTAGCATATTCTCTACGTCGTTAATCGCAGGCACGCCGCGAATTTTTACCTGTTCGTCCGTCAAAACCGAGGCGGCAAGAAGCGGAAGCACGGTGTTTTTTGCGCTTTGCGCGCGCACCGTACCGTATAATTTCTCACCGCCGTCAATGATATATTTATCCATACGCAAAAGCTCCTTTGCTTTATCGTATGAAATTCCCTATACTTTTGTGCTTACCGCATATAACACTCCCATCGACGACATTGTAATAATCAATGAAGTATTTCCCGAGCTTATCAGCGGCAAAGGCAACCCCGTCGGCGGTATACTGCCGCTTACAACGAGCGCATTGATAACCGTCTGTATTCCATACACCAAAATAATCCCTGCCGATAGCAAAAAAGAGAAAAAGTCCTTTGATTTTGCCACGGTTTTTATCCCGCGGAAAATGAGCGCTGCACATACGGCAAATAAAATCAAAATCCCGATAAAACCAAGCTCTTCCCCGATAATTGACAGGATAAAATCGCTCTCCGCAAAAGGCAAGAAACGATACTTTTGCCTTGAATTAAAAAGTCCCGTCCCAAACCAACCGCCGTTCCCGAGCGCGTAGAGTGATTGAATAAGCTGATACCCTTCCCCTTTTGGATTTTCCCAAGGATCGAGAAAGGCACTTAATCGCGAAAGCCGATAAGGCTCAGCCATAATCATAATGGGCACGGCAAGCATAGCGGGAATAAATATGATTAAAAAATGTTTCACCTGCATGCCGCCCAAAAACAGCATGGCGAGCATAAGCAACCCAACGCACATAGTAACCGACATATTCGGTTCTAGCATGATAAGTACGCATATCGCCCCGCCCGCCAAAAGGACGGGAAGAACACCTTTGAACGTACGGATTTTCCCCATATCGTCCGCCATGTATGCCGCCGCGAAAATGACAAACCCATATTTTGCCAGCTCGGATGGTTGCAAAGTAAACCCGCCTATCCCTATCCAGCGGGTTGCACCATAGTTGGTTTTTCCAAGCCCAGGTACAAATACGAGCGCAAGCAATATAATAGGCGCGATAAGACAAATCCACCTTGACTTTTTCCCTTTTAGCTTGTTATAATCCAGCCTTGCACAAAGCAGCATACCCGCCGTGCCGAGCAATAAACCGAGTAGCTGCTTTTTTACGAAATACCATTCGTCGCCGTATTGCGTTTTTGCAACGTAGCGGCTTGCGGAATATATCGCAACCACCCCAAACGCCGCTAAAACAAAGGTAAGTATCAATATGGAAATATCCCCTTTCGCTTTACTCCGTTTCTTCGTCTTCGCCGTTTGGATACGCAGGCTCGAGCTTGGCGGGGCTTTCCTCGTGAGAAAGCGCACGGACGATTTCGACAAATTTATCACCTCTTTCTTCATAGCTTGCAAACTCGTCAAAGCTTGCGCTTGCGGGACTTAACAGTACCGTTTGCCCCGACGTTGCCTTCAACGCCGCAACGCGAACGGCAAATTCGAAACTATCGCATAAGGTAACCTTATCAAACGCATGCTCGCGTGCGCTTTTGAGCAATGCAAAACGGTTTTCGCCGTACAAAACGGCATGAACCACCTTGCTGTTCTCTAGCGCAGAAAATAATTTCCCGTAATCGTAGCCCTTATGTTTCCCCCCTAGAAGCAAAACCGTTTCCTCTTTCACGGTCTCTACTGCTTTTAACGTAGCATCTACGTTTGTGCCCTTTGAATCGTCGATAAAACGAACGCCGTTAATGCTCGCTACTTCTTCTATACGGTGTTTTATCCCTTTGAAATCGGTGAGTGCGGAAGCAATATCCGCAGTTTTTATCCCCATTATTTTTGCCGCACAAATTACGGCAAGCGCGTTTTGAATATTATGTAAACCACCTAAAGCCAAATCCGCAGCAGCGAGTATTTTTTCCTTACCAAAATACAGTTCGCCATTTTCATAATAAGCCCCCGCGACCCGTTCTTTGACAGAAAAGTACACCGTTTGTGCCTTAGTCTTTTCCGCAAAGCCGCGCACGATAGGATCATCGTAGTTAAGCACGGCATACTCCGCCTCCGTGCTATTCTTCAATAGCTTGGCTTTCAGGAAAATATAATTCTCCATATTATAATGTCGGTTAAGATGATCTTCCGTAATATTGAGAACAACGGCGATATGCGGACGCAAGGACTGCAAGGTTTCCATTTGAAAACTTGATATTTCCGCCACAGCAACCGACGTTTGCGGTAAATCGTAAAATTCAATCATAGGCGCGCCGATATTTCCGCACGCACTTGCCTGTAATCCACCTTTACCCAACGCTTCGGTGAGCATGGAAACCGTTGTCGTCTTGCCGTTCGTGCCCGTAACCGCTATCACTGGACATCGCATACGCCTTGCGGCAAGCTCCGTTTCCCCGATTACTGCCCTACCTCTACGCTTAAACGCCACGGCTAACGCATGGTCAATGGGAATACCCGGACTAAGCACGAGAACGTCGCAAAGTTCGGGCATACGCGAAAGATCTTCCTTTTTCACCCTACGCGCACCTTTTGTTTCCAACGTAGCCGCCGCTTGTTCTACTCGTTCGGTTTGTAAATCGTCGTAAACATAGACGATTGCTTGATTTTCAAGTAAAAACTCCACAGCCGCCCGTCCCGATTTTGATAACCCTAATACAAAAAATGCTTGTCTTTGAAAATACATATGCTCTCCTTTTATAACGCCGCTAAAATGCAAATAACGCCTATAACGAGGGTTATCGTAAAATAGGCATAAGAAATTTTACTTTCCGCGTACCCCTTTTGCTGAAAATGATGATGAATGGGAGCCATAAGAAAAACTCTTTTTCCGTGCGTTACCTTATAATATATTACCTGAATAAGAACGGATATGACGGAAAAAACAAAACATATTCCCAGCAGCGCAAGGTACAACCCATTACCGGTAAAAACTGCAATAGCAGCAGCAAACCCGCCAAGCGCCAACGAGCCCGTATCCCCCATAAAGACAGAGGCGGGCGGAGAGTTAAAAAGTAGATACGCTATGAGTGCAGCCACAAAGCAAAAGGACAATAAAGTCATACCTCCGTTTGCACCCTGTATATGAACTAAAACCCCAAGACAAGCAAAAAACGGTATACTTGCACCTGCAGCAAGCCCGTCTAACCCGTCCGTTAGATTGACCGCATTAACCGTTGCTAAAAATAGAAAAACGCTAAACGGAATAATCCACCCCCCGATTTCCACCTGACGCGCAAAAAAAGGGATGTGCAAGGTTGTAAGCCCCGCGCGGTAGCAATATATTCCACAAAAAACAGCTACAATGCTTTGGAATGCAAATTTTTGCCACGCCCGCAACCCTAAATTTTCCTTTTTGCGCATCTTTAGAAAATCGTCGCAGAGTCCTACCGTCATATAGGCTAAACCGACCGCAAAACAAATTAAAACACTTTTATCTACGATTGGGGATAATTTGCCTAAGAAGATCGACGTAGAAAGTACCGCGGCTGCAATAAAAGCGATACCGCCCATGGTCGGCGTACCGCTTTTCCCTTTATGCTCTTTTACGTAGGATAGAATATTTTGCCCTGCTTTCAACTTTCGCAAAATAGGGATAAGTATGAAACAAAACAACAGGGACAAGGCAAACGCTACAAGCGTAGAGCTTATATAAACTTTCATCATTTTCCTTTCTTTCCCAATAATTTTTCAATAGTATCTTGGTCTTTGAACGGGTATTTTATACCCATAACTTCTTGATATTCCTCACTGCCTTTCCCCGCCACAAGCAGGATATCCCCCTTCTTTATAAACTCCAAAGCGTATTCTATCGCCCGCCTTCTATCAGGCACGACTACGTATCGCACTGAATACCGACGATACCCCTTTTCTATTTCGCTGATAATATCAAGCGGATCTTCATAACGAGGGTTATCAGAGGTAAGTATGGCAAAATCCGCTTTTTTGGCAACCGTTTCTCCCATAGGCGCACGCTTGGATTTATCACGGTTGCCGCCACATCCAAATAGCGCGATTAGTCTTCCCTCGCAATACGGGCGCAGGGCATCCAAGCATTTGGACAGCCCGTCGGGCGTATGCGCGAAATCCACAAAAATTTCTCCACCATTATGAGTACAAACTCTTTGCAATCTCCCCTCCACCCCTTGCATATTCGTAAGTCCTTGTGAAATCGCATGTACGGAAAACCCCAACTCCGCAGCGCAAGCCGCCGCTGATAAGGCATTGTAGATATTATGCCTGCCCAACATGGATAAGGTAATGCGGGAAAGCTTGTCGTTAATATTCAGAAGGCATTCCGTCCCCTGTAAATTTTCATCCGTAACGATAGCAAACGCATCGCAAGGCGTTTGTAAGCCGTAATAAAGCGTTTTCCCCTGTTCCCCGCGCATACCGCCAAACTCCCGCCCCGTCCCATCGTCGCCGTTCAAAATGGCAATTGGAGATACGGCAGGAGAAAATAATTCGCTTTTCGCCGCTTTATAAGCGGTCATATCCCCGAAAAAATCCAAATGATCTT
>JAZUQM010000052.1:0-6581 GCA_045605705.1 Candidatus Scatosoma sp. | reverse complement strand
CCTCCGACTTGGTGCTGGAAAAGACCCTTTCCGCCTTCGATTTCCCCTTAATCGACGAAATCGTGGTAACTTCTTCTAAGGAGGATTTTGCGGAAATTTCCGCCCTTTGCGAAAAGTTTCCTAATGCAAAAGCGGTGCTCGGCGGAGAGGATAGGTCGCACTCCGTTTACAACGCGCTTAACGCAAGCAAAGCGGATATCGTGCTTGTCCACGACGGCGCAAGACCCTTCCTTTCGAGAAAAGCCATCGAGGGCTGCTTACATAGCGTCAAAATCCACGGCAGCGGCATTTGCGCCGTGGAATGCAGGGATACAATCGCGCAAATCCAAGAGGGAAAAATCGTAAACGTACCTGCAAGAGATACCCTTAGACAAATTCAAACCCCGCAAGGCTTTTTCAGGGAAAACCTCTTAACCGCCTACGAGCGCGCGTTTGAAGAAGAAGCGCCCGCCTATACGGACGATTCGTCCGTGTTCGCGCGCTATTGCGGCGCGCCCACCCTTTGCGCAGGCGAGCGTGAAAATATTAAAATGACCTATGCGGAAGATTTTGAAAACCAAGTAACCCGTTGCGGATTCGGCGTAGACACCCACGCCTTTGGCAAAGAACAGGACTATATCCTGCTTGCAGGGGTAAAAATCCCCTCTCAAAGCGGGCTGATCGCACATAGCGACGGAGACGTTTTGGTGCACGCGCTTATGGACGCGCTTTTATCGGCGGCGGGCTTGAAGGATATCGGGCACTACTTCCCCGACACGGACGAAAAATGGAAAGACGCAAACTCTATGGACATGCTAAACGCGGTCATGGGTATGCTCTTTGAGAGAAATTTGGCGGTGAAAAACCTTTCCATCGCCATTCAAGCGGAGAAACCCCGTCTTGCCAAATATATTGACGAAATGAAAAACGCCCTTGCGGGCGCTTTGAAAATCGACCCCTCTTTCGTGGGCGTTTCCGCGGGTACGAACGAGGGCTTGGGCTACGTCGGTGAGGGCAAGGGCATTACGGTTAACGCGTTCGTGCTTTTGAAAAGCATGAATTGAAAAGCGGTGCTTTTCGTGAATTGACTTTCGCCGTAAATTGACGGCTATGCCGTTATTGTAATATTCCCACAACGTCTTGCTATGCAAGACAATTCACGTCCCGTTGGGACTATTCACGCCCGTCAGGGCAATTCACGCGCCGTTTGGCGCAATTCACTTATAACGGAGTTTACCATGGCAACCAAACAAAAAGCCCCTACTACGCAATTCGTTTGCTCCACCTGCGGGTTTACTGCGCCAAAGTGGCTTGGCAAATGCCCCGACTGCGGAAATTTCAACACCATGCAAGAGGAAATCGTGCGCCCTGCGGATACGCAAAAAAGCGAAAACCGCGTAGGCATGTACGCGGCGAAATCGCGCGCGCTCCCCTTGTCCCAAGTCGGCTATGAAATATTCGAGCGGGTGAAAAGCGGGATTGACGAGTTCGACACCGTGCTTGGCGGGGGGATTGTCCCCGGCTCACTCGTGCTGCTCGGCGGCGACCCCGGTATCGGGAAATCCACCCTGCTGACGCAGGTTTCGGCATACCTTGCGCAAACGCAAATTTCCCCTACCCTCTACGTCTCCGCAGAGGAAAGCTGTTCACAAGTCAAAATGCGCTGCGAACGCTTGGGTTTGAATTCAAATCATTTACTTTTACTCAACGAAACCTGCTTAGAGGATATCGAGGCAAATCTCGGCGAGAGCAAATTCGTCGTTATCGACTCTATCCAAGCCGTGTATACGGAAACGCTGTCCTCGGCAGCAGGCTCGGTTGGGCAGGTACGCGAGTGCGCCGCAAAGCTCATGCGGATTGCAAAATCGCAAAATATCACCTTTTTTATTATCGGGCACGTAACCAAAGAAGGTTCTTTGGCAGGACCTAAGGTATTAGAACATATCATGGACACCGTGCTGTATTTCGAGGGGCAGCAGGAAGATTCTTTCAAGCTGCTCAGGGCGGTCAAGAACCGTTTCGGCTCGGCGCAGGAAGTCGGCGTGTTTGAGATGACGGACGCAGGGATTAAAAGCGTGCAGGACTACGCGGAGATATTCCTTTCGGATACCCGCGGGCTTGCGGCAGGCTCAGCCGTTACCCCTGCGGAAAGCGGCAACCGCTGTATGAACGTGGAGGTGCAAACGCTGATTGCCAAAGCCCCCTATGGGCAGCCCCGCAGAATGAGCCTTGGGATTGATTACAACCGACTGGTCGTGCTTATCGCCGTTTTGGAAAAGCGTTGCGGCATTCCGTTCTTCAACTCGGACGTATATATCAACGCCATGGGCGGAATCAAACTGGACGAGCCGTCCGTTGACCTTGCCGTTTGCGCCGCGCTTGCCAGCGCGGCAAACGATATCCCTATCGACAAGTACACCGCCCTCTTTGGCGAGGTGGGTTTAACAGGCGAAATTCGCCCCGTCGCGCGTGCTGATAAGCGGGTAAACGAATGTATCAAAACGGGCTTTAAGCGGATTATCCTACCTGCGAAGAACATGAAAGCCTGCGAAAAGTACAAGGACAAAATCGAGCTTATCCCCGTGCAGTACGTAGGACAAATGCTTAAAACATTAGGCTTAAATCAATAAAAGACAAGGGCAGGTATGCGTTCAACGCATACCTGCCCTTGTCTTTTGTCTTTATAACATGTTTTTTATCAATTCCTCTCGGGGTTTTGCCGAAAGGTACGCAGGGGGAATATCGAATAAGGTTTTCGCGCCTTTGCCGCCCTCTTGCTTTATTCTATATACCGCCCTTGCGCAAGCCGCCAAAACGCTTGCGGTGAACTCGGCGTTGGAGTCCAGCTTGAGGGAATATTCAATCAAATGCTTATGCTCGCCACACTTACCCGTAACGCCGCTGCGTACGACCACCCCGCCGTGGGGAAGTCCTGCGTGTTTTTCGTTAAGTTCCTCTTGAGAGATAAAATGCACGGTGGTCTTATACGGTGCAAAATAGTTGGGCATGGTCTTAATTTCCTGCTCGATACGTGCTTTATCCGCGCCCTCTTCAACAACGACAAAGCACTCTCTTTCGTGTTTTTGGTCGGTGGAAAGCGCAGGCGTTTCCCCTCTTCTTACCGCGTCCAAAGCCGATTGTACGGGCAGGGTATACTGCTTTGCGTCGAGAACGCCCTCGATACGGCGAATCGCGTCCGAGTGCCCTTGGCTAACCCCTTTACCCCAAAAGGTATAGTCTTGACCGTTAGGCAATACCGCCGAGGAATACAATCTCGCCAAAGAGAACATACCAGGGTCCCACCCCGCGGAAATCATGGCTACCGTGCCCGATTTTTGACAAACCTCGTCTACCGTGTTCAAATGCGCAGGGATATTCGCGTGATTATCAAAGCTGTCCACCACGTTAAAATATTGCGCAAGGTAGGGGGTTTGCTTGGGTAAATCGGTTGCGCTGCCGCCACAAATAATCATAACGTCGATTTTGTCCTGCATGCTTTCCACGCTATCCGCAGAGAACACGGGGATACCCGTCAAGGTTTTCACCCTTGCGGGCGCACGGCGGGTGAATACGCCGACCGCGGTTAAATCAGGATTTTGTTGTATAGCCAGCTCTACCCCTTTGCCAAGGTTGCCATAGCCGTAAATACCGACCCTAATATTCATAGTTCACCTCTTTAAATAACGTTTACATTATAACATATGCGAGCGCTTTTTTCAAGCGCTCGCATACAAAAAGTTTTATTTTGTTTTTTAATGGTTGCTATTCAAATTATTTATATCAATACATTTCGATATACGCATCACGTTCCGCGCCGACGGAAACGTATTTGATTTTGCAACCGCATTCCTTTTCCAAATACAGCACGTAATCAAGCGCCTCTTTAGGCAACTCCTCTTTCTTGCGGCATTTGGAGATATCGCAGTTCCAGCCCTTAACCGTCTTAAACACGGGCTTGCAATCGTCCAAAACGTCGATAAACGGGAATTCGTGAATGATTTCACCGTTGAGCTCATACGCTACGCAAACCTCAATTTCTTCATACCCCGAAAGGACGTCCATCTTGGTGAGTGCGATTTCCGTCGCGCCTTGGCAACGGATACCATAGCGCGAAGCCACGATATCGAAAGGTCCAACTCTTCTGGGTCTGCCCGTAGCTGCGCCGTACTCACCGCCGAGCGCGCGGAGTTTTTCCGCCTTTTCGCCGAAGTATTCCGCCGTGAAAGGACCTTCCCCTACGCAGGTGGAGTATGCTTTCATAATACCGATAGAGTTATCAAGCTGAAGCTGAGGCACGCCTGCGCCGATGGGCGCGTACGCCGCAATCGTCGACGAGGACGAGGTGTAGGGGTGAATACCGAAATCGATATCGCGCATAGCACCAAGCTGCGCCTCGAACATAATATTTTTCCCCTCGGCATTGGCTTTCGTCAAGTACATGCCCACGTCGCACACGTAAGGAGCGAGCACTTTGCCGTATTCTTCAAAGTACGCGATCATGTCTTCCGTTTTCACTTCTTCCGCGTTGTAACCGCCAACGACGGTAAGATTTTTCCATTCCACGATATCCGCAACGCGCGCATACAGCTTTTCCGTATTCAAAAGCTCGCCCATACGGAACGCTTTCTTATAGTACTTATCCGCATATACGGGCGCGATACCGCGACGGGTAGAACCGAATTTCTTGCCTGCCAAACGGTCCTCTTCCAAACAATCCTGCAATACGTTGTAGGGCATGGTGATAACCGCTCTGTCGGAAATTTTCAAGTTTTCAGGGGTAATTTTGATACCGCCCTCGCGAAGCTTTGCAATTTCCCCGCAAAGGTGCTTGATATCGATAACCATACCGGGCCCCATGACGTTGACTACGTCCTCACGCAAAATCCCCGAGGGGAGCAAGTTCAAAACAAACTTACCGCGTTCGTTGATAACGGTGTGGCCTGCGTTGTTACCGCCTTGGTAACGGCAAACGACGTCGAATTTTTCGCTGAGAAGGTCAACCATTCTCCCCTTGCCTTCGTCGCCCCAGTTGATACCGCAAATAGAAGTAAGCATACTTATCTTTCTCCTTGGTCTAATTCTTGTCAAAAAAAACGAGCCCTTTGACCCTTGCAAGCCAAAACGCTCTTTTTCACATCTCTAACTTGCAATTTAGTATACCTTATTTTTCTATGCTTGTCAAGCGTAAAGCCCTATTCTCTCCAAATCTTTTATATTTTTTTTCTTTCCTATTGACAAGTATCCAAAAAAAGAGTATTATAATATGGAATAAAGGAGGAAAAGGTATGTATTGTAGAGAATGTGGACAAAAGCTTACCTTACGCTTTTGCGAAAACGAGGGTTTAATCCCCTATTGTGAAAAATGTAGCTCGTATATGTTTCCGCAGTTTCCCGTGGCGGTATCCATGGTCGTAACCAACCGCGCGCAGGATAAGATATTGCTTGCAAAACACGTGGAAGACGACGACTTTATCCTGTTTGCAGGGTACGTGAAAAAGGGCGAAAATGCGGAGAAAACAATCCCCCGCGAAATCAAAGAGGAGCTGGGCATGGACGTGGTGAAAGCCAAATACATGGCATCGCGCTACCACGCCAAAAAGGAAGTGCTTATGCTCAATTTTATCGTCGTAGTCGAGGATACGCCTATTAAACTCAAATTAGACGAAATCGCCGAGGCGCGCTGGTGCACCCCCGAAGAAGCGGTAGCGCTTATCCGCAAAAACACCACCGCCGAATTTTTCTTAAATAACGCCGTAAAGGAGCTTAAAAAGAGGATCTAAGCAAGCTGAGCTTGTAGGCAGACTTAGTGTCTTTTCGCTCATTTTTACAGCTTGCCTCATGCATACCCTTCTATCTTTCTGAAAAAGCGAAAAATTCACAAATGCAACCAAAAGTTGCGGGGCATGCAAAGCAAAATCGGTTGTAGCAACTGTTCGTTTGTGATAGAATTTAGGGTATAAACACGCAAGGAGAATTTCTATGAACAACAGTGTAAAACTTGGGGCAACCCTTTACGAGTTAAGAAAAGAGGCAGGCATGTCTCAAGAGGAACTCGCCGATAAGCTCGGCGTATCCCGTCAAGCCGTTTCTAAATGGGAATGCGGGGATTCCATGCCCGATACGGATAACCTTATCACGATATCCAAGCTCTACGGCGTTTCGCTGGACGAGTTGGTTGGAAATACCCCCGCGCCTGCACCCGTAGAAGAGGAAGAAATGATAATCGTCGAAAAGGACGAAGACGACGAGGACGACGAGGAATACGAACCCGAGAAGGATAGAAGAAAATTCGTTAGAGTGCTTTACTCGCTCCCCTATCCCGTTTTTGCTACCATCATCTTTTTCCTTTGGGGCTTTTTGGGCAGCGGATTTCACGTGGCTTGGACAATCTTCGTTACCATTCCCATCTATTACAGCGTGATAACGTGCATAAGCGCAAAGAAGCTGACCCCCTTTAATTATCCCGTATTTATAACCTTTCTTTTCCTGCTGATCGGTATGCAATGGGGACTTTGGCATCCTTGGTGGATACTCTTTATCACCATTCCCCTCTTCTATCCCATAGCAAGTGCGATTGATAAAAAGTAAGCGGAAACGCCTAC
>JAZUQM010000051.1:0-37418 GCA_045605705.1 Candidatus Scatosoma sp. | reverse complement strand
GGTACGGGTACGCTTCGTTTAGAGGATGCATTGTTTCTCGTTTTGGGGTCGAATATCGGTACTTGCGCAACCGCCTTGCTTGCGTGTCTTGGTGCTTCCGTCAACGCAAAGCGTACTGCGTTTATGCACTTCTCGGTAAAGACATTTGGCGCGCTCGTGTTCATGGCGCTCGTTTGGCCGTTCAAGGGCTTCGTGGTGCAATTATTGCAAACTTGCCTGCCCGGCAATCCTCAAATGCAGTTGGCTTGGTTCCACGTTACCTTCAACGTATTGAATACGATTATCTTAATTCCTTTCTTGAAACAAATTGTAAAGCTTGCTACCGTGGTAATCAAGGAAAAACCCGAAAAGAGCAATGGTATGCAGCTCAAGTTCGTCGACGAGCTTTTGTTAAAAACCCCTCCCGTTGCGCTCATGCAGGTAAAGAAGGAAGTGGAATACATGGCATCCCTTGCCAAGGAAAACCTTACAAAATCCTTTGAGGCAATGAAGGACGGTGCGAGTGATTTGACGGCGGAAATCAAGGGCAGAGAAAAGATTATCAACTTTACTAACCACGCGCTTACGAAATATTTGATTAAGCTTTCCGCGCTCGTGGACGCGAAAGATGAAAAGACAATCGGTACTTATTTCCATGTATTGAACGACTTGGAGCGTATCGGCGACCATGCGGAAAACTTCCATGAAATCGCTGTGGAAATGCAGGGCAAGGATTTGCGCTTCTCCGATTCCGCAAAGGCGGACTTAAACGAAATGCAGGGCAAGGTTTTGGAGATGTTCGAGGTCGCAACGGAAACCTTTAACGACGCGCAAACAAATAGACTTTTTGACCTGACCGATTTGGAAAACGAGGTGGACGGTATGAAGCGTTCGCTTGCGGCAAGCCACTATACCCGCCTTGCGGAAGGGCTTTGCAAGGTAGAGCTTAGTCCCTATTTCACTTCCACGATTGCGGGCTTGGAGCGTGTAGGCGACCACCTTATCAACGTTGGGTACAGTATCCTCGACCCTACGGGTTCGCAGAGCGCGTCCAAGAAAAAGCTTTTGCAGCAATAAAAATTTTTATAAAAAATCTCGTTTGTGTATTTACAAACGGGATTTTTTTTGTTATAATATAGGCGTGGAGGATTCTCCACGGAAATATACAAAGGGGTGAAAAGGTTATGGGAAAATTCGTTATTAAAAAGACGCCTTCGGGCGCGTTCAATTTTAGCTTGTATGCGGCAAACAAGGAGAAAATCGCCGTTTCGTCGCAGGTGTACTCCACGAAATCGGCTTGTAAAAAGGGCATGGAGAGTATTGGTAAGCATGCCGCTCGCTGCATTGAAGAGGATAGAATAGAGGACCAAACCTTGAAAAATCCTACTTCTAAAACATGCCCTAAATTCGAGGTGTATTTTGATAAAGCGGGCTTATATCGCTATCGCCTGATTGCCTCCAACGGCGAAAGTATCGCGATGAGCGAAGAGGGTTACAAATCCAAGAGCGGGGTCATGAACGGACTGAAAAGCGTTTCCGTAAACGCAGTCAACGCAGAAGTGGTAGATGAAAGCTTGGAGAAATAAAAGAAGAAAAAGTAATGGCGTAGCGATTTTATCGCTACGCCATTAAAATTGCACTTTTTCTAGGTATTAGTTATAATAACGAATTCATTTCCCGTTTTACGGATTCAGCGTCCTTTATGTAACGGAAATTAATATTATTGCGGTTGGTTCCCTGGAAGGTTACCGTACCGTAGTTTAATATTTTTCCCCAAAAGGTGTAATTAACCACGATGTTTTCAATTTTCTCTAATGGCATTTCGTCCGTATGCGTGGAAACCCAGCCGTATTTTTCCATTACCTTTTTATCGGTAACCAAGTATTCGGTGGTTTTATATTCTATGGTAGCCTTGATTGCTTTAATGGTAGGGATAAGCAACAGCCAACAGCCCAATACACCCCAAATCCATCTAAAAACGAGGAATACGGGATTTTTTTGAGGTTTGAGTTTAATGGTTTCATTAGGACTGACAACGTTTTTTTCTAAATAGCCCATTTTGTTTCTCCTTTATAATTTATTGATAAGAAAAAGTGCGCCAACCGAAGTTAGCGCACAAAAAACACAAACTCCGATTGTCGCTCAACAATTTTACCTAGACAAGCGTAAAACGCTCTTCACTGATGGAATTCGTATTTTTTCAAATTCAATGTGTGAAAAGCCTAAAAAAGGGTGCAATGCCCCCTTGTAAACGCTTGCCGTGCAGTATTCAAATTGTTGAGCAAAGTTAGTATAGCACTTTTTAAGGAAAAAATCAATATAAAAATGCTTATTTATAAAAAATTGTAAAAAAATAGCACCCACAAGGGGTGCTATTCGTTTTTGGAAAACCAAGTGGACGGTATGAAGCGTTTGCTCGCGGCGAGCCACTACACCCGTCTTGCGGAAGGGCTTTGCAAGGTAGAGCTCAGCCCCTACTTCACCTCGACGATTGCAGGGTTAGAGCGTGTAGGCGACCACCTTATCAACGTCGGCTACAGTATCCTCGACCCCACGGGTTCGCAAAGCGCGTCGAGAAAGAAATTATTGCAACAATAAAACTAGAGAAAAAACATATCACGCGGCAGGATTTTCCTGCTGCGTGATTGCTTTGTGAAGTCTTATGTAAACTAGGTGAAACTTGGATTTAGTGGCGGTATAACGTTTGATTTATTCTTTTACGAAGAGTATAATTGCCTTATTGCATTACAGAAGACGGAGTACTCAATGAGAAAAAATCAAAAGAAGAACAGTATACAAAAAAGGAAATGGTGGTTTCGGTTATTAAAGAGGCTGATGAAGGGCAGATATAAACAGCCTACCTTTGTTTACCTTGGTGAAAAATTTAATCATGGTGGAATTATTTTAAGTAATCACGAGGGCACGGACGCACCCATGTCTTTGGAAATTTATTGCGATAAGCCTGTGCGCATGTGGGGTGCAAGTGAAATGAATTCGGGGTTAATCCCTATGTATAAGTATCAAACTCGGGTATATTATCATGAAAAGAAGCACTGGAATTTGCACTTGGCGAGGCTGTTTTGTTTGATTGCCAGTCCTTTGACGAATTTGTTTTATAAGGGATTAAATTTAATTTCCACGTACCGCGACGGTAGGTTGTTAAAAACCTTGAGAGAAAGTGTCAATGCGCTTCAGCAGGGGGATAATATCGTTATTTTTCCTGAAGATTCTACGCAAGGATATTTGGAAACGTTGCAAGGGTTTCACCCTGGTTTCGTTGCGCTTGCTGAGGTTTGTAGAAAGAAAGGTATGGACGTGCCGATTTACATTACCTACTTCCGCAAGAAGGATGGCTTGTATATCGTAGATAAGCCCGTTTTTTATTCCCAGCTTATCGCCAACAAGGAAACGAGGGAAGAGGTTATCGCAAAATGCTTAAACCGTTGCAACGAGCTTGGTCAAATGCAATTTGATATCCCAGACGGCGCAAAGGAAGTTTTTATAGACGAGCTTGAAAAAGAAATTGCCGTAGCTGAGGAATAGTTTGAAAAATAGAAAAGGAAGGCATAAACCTTCCTTTTTTTGTGGCGCAGAGAAGAGGAAAATTGTTGCTATGCAACAAAGCGTCGCCACTCGAATGGGATAAGAGAAGAAATAAAATTCGTACTTTCTCGTGGCTCGCGCGAACCTCCGCGTATGCAGAGAGTACTCAATCTCTTCTCTGTACCAACAAAAAATAGCACCCGAAAAGGGTGCTATTCGTTGGCGCAGAGAAGAGGATTCGAACCTCCGGTACGTTTCAGGCGCACACACGATTTCCAATCGTGCTCCTTAAACCACTCAGACATCTCTGCATAATAGTGCGCTTTCACGAAAGCGCCTATTTATATTACTGTATTTTTTTGAAAAATGCAAGCGTTTTTGCTATACTTTCAAAAAAATCTTTGAAAAAGTTTTAATTTGCCTTATAACAGTTGCAGGCTACCCCGCTGGGTAAAAAGCCTGTGTCTGAACATTTTGCGCAGGTAAACTGCGGTTTCAATTCTTCCTCGTCAATCCCAAGCGTTTGTAAAATGCTCCGCCGTTCTTTTAAAAGCTCGGCTTTCTCTTCCGTGAGGGAGGGGAGCTTAGTCGGCTCGAATACCTCTGCTTTTGCAAGCGCGATTTCCATCTTGGAAAGCTGTGTGGATATTTCCTTAAAACGAGCGTTTTTGTTGGCTTTCGCTAAATATTTATCCGCGCGGGTAAGCGCCTTTTCGCGAAGTAATGCGTAATACCTTTCTCTATCCGTCTTAGCGTTGAGCGCCTCGATGGCGGGGTTAGTGTATCCGCGCGAATTTTGCGTTGAACCCGTACCTGCCCCCGTCGTTTTATTGTCGGGAATGTCTTTCACCTCGTACACACCCCCGCGTTTCCAGTCAGCGAGGATCTTGTTCATATACGGAATGGGGTTGGCGCTTGTAGAGCTGCGTTTCGCCGCCTCGATAATCATATCGTCGTTAAACTTCCATTCCCGCCACGTGGCGATAAGAGAAAGGTTGGCGGCATTGTTTCGAATAGCGCCGCATGCCTCGCGGAGCTTGGTAAACAGCTTCAAATCCGCGTTTTTGCCTTTCAAAAATTCTTTGACGCCTTCCGCGGAAACTACGCCGTCCGCAAAGAGAGATTGTACAAGCCCGTCTAAGGAATTGAAGTCCCCGCGTTCCGTTTTCATGCAAAACAGAGCGAGGTCCAAAAGCGAACTGTCCTCAAAGCCGTAATTATACCACTTTTCCACGTATTCGTCGATATAGGGGGCAGGATTTTGTATCTTCACACCCAACTTTCTGCCTAAACGGAAAGTGAGGCTTGCCAAGACCTCTCTATCGCTAAGATAGCTTTCGATTTCCTTTGCGCTAAGTTTGCCTTTTTCCGCGAGTTCGGTAAGGCTTAGATCCAAACCGTTCATGGTGCCGCGCTTTAATTTACGCGCGGCGGTAAGTACACCGTCCTTGGCAAAGCCGAGGTTTTCCGTCCATTTTTTATACAGCGCGTAATCGCTTTCGTCGGGGGTGCGCTGATAAGCGGACATTGCCGTGAATACGGCGAGTAAATCACCCTCGTGGGCGTTATAGGTAGACAGCTCCTTTTCCACCTGCTCGTAGGTAACTAGCCCTGCACGAATGAGTTTTTTCGCCTTATTGAAGATATACGAAGGGGAAACCGCCTCCCCCTGTTTATTGATGCAGTATTCCACAATCAGGAGCAACGCCTGCGGCTGCAGGGTATTTTCTTCGAGGAAGTGCATATATTTGACGTAGTCGCCTGCGGAAACGAACTTGCCCACCTTTTGCATTTTTCTTTGTAATTCCTTATTGAAATCGGCGTACTGTTCATAGCGGATTTTCTTGGGTCTGCCGACTGCCGAACGCACGGGCAAATATTGCACGGTGAGGGGTTCCTTGGCGAGGATTTCTACAAGGTCGTAATCTTCCCAAAAGGCAAAGGCCTGGCGAATCTCCTCTTCGGTGGTTTTTAAGGCTTCCGCCATGTTGGTTACGGAAAAATCCGTTTCGCGGTTTTCGCAAAGATACAAACCGTAAAGGTAAACCTTTACGGCAAAGCCGTCCGCTTCCGGAAGGTATTTCGTGATGAATTTGTTGTCGATAATCGTATGTCCGCTGTCGTATTCCTTGGAAAAATTGCAAAACGCCATAAAACACACCCTTCCTTTCGTAAAAAATTTACGCTTTTATTAAAAACTTTCTTGCTTTCTTTCAATAAATAGTGTATAATAGAATAGATAATTTGCTCTTTTGGCGAGAGTATGACCATTATACCCTTTTTCAAAAACAAAAGCAAGGTGTTTTGGTGTTTTTTCTCGATAAAAATAAAAAATTTGTAAAAGGCAATAAAACGGACGGGAAGAACTTTATGATTGTTAGCGCAATTTCCCTTTGGAAAAAATACAATTTGAATACGCCGCTTTGTACCAGTGTTTGGGGCGAGGAGGATAAGGGCGATAGAACTTATCTCCACGTTTCTTATTCTGGGCACGAGGGAACGGACGGCAGCGTCCGCATTTACGCGCGCTTTGCCCGCCCGAATACACCGGGAAAAACGCCTGCCGTACTGCTTTTGCCTGACGCGGGAAAAACCCCTGATACCGAGCTTATGGACTATTTCGTCGATAGAGGCTATGCCGTGCTCGTACCCGATTATTCAGGAAAAATGAGTACGGACGACGGTACGGTCATGCGTACCGTGTATCCCGAATCGCTTTCGCAAGGTAACTATGAGAGAGCCGAGGGGCTACATTCCCTTATGGACGTAGACTCTGATAAAACCTGCTGGGTGGAATGGACGTACGTTGCGCTCTATTCAGTAAAATACCTTAAGTCCCTGCCTGATATCGGCAATATCGGCGTGGTGGGGGTGCGCACGGGCGGAGAAATTGCGTGGCAAACCATGCTTTCGCCCGATATCAAATGCGGCGTGCCCATCAATGCGGCGGGGTGGTATTCCTTCCTTAATATCGCGAAATTCGGCGCAAACGTCGCACACCATTTAAGTGATAACCGCCACCGCTATATCGCGGCGGTAGAGGCGCAATCCTACGCGCCTTACGTTAAGTGCCCCGTGCTGATGCTTTGTGCGCTTAGAGATAAGCGGTTTGATTGCGACAGGGCGTACGACACGTATTCTAGAATCGGCAACGACGACGGCAACGCGCTTGTATATTCTCCCGACAGCGGAGGCTGTATCGGGCCGAACGCGTTGTTGGATATGGATTTATTCTTGGAAAAGAACTTGAAGGGAAGAGAAATTTATATTCCCGACACCCTTAACGTGGCGTTGAAGGACGCTGACGGAGGGGTAGAAGTTGTGGTGGAATGCGATAAGGAAGGGCTCTTGGAGGAAGCAGGTATCTTCTATGCGGAGGCGGACGTAAAGACCCGTTCGACCTATCGCGAATGGCGGTGCGTGCATAAGGTACAAGGCAGAACGGTGAAAAACGGTACGCTTAGCCACGTCGTTAAACCCTTTGAGGGGGCGACTGCCGTGTTCGTTTACGCATATGCCAAGTATATTAACGGATTCCGCGTGATGTCCAAAATCACGTCCAAGCGCTTGACTCGGCCGGAAACGGGGGTGGTAAAGAGCCGCAGACTCTTTTCCGGTAAAGAAATGGACTGCTTCGGTGTGGCGGAATACGAGGATTATTCCATCGGCGGGATTTTTTTGGAAAGGGAAGCGATACCCAAGATGTCCGTGGGCTACGGCGACGTGAACGGCGCGTACTCGGTGGGAGGTATCCGTACCTATAAAATCAGTTCTCCTCGCTACGTGCCCGAGGAAAATGCACTTTTGGAATTTGACGCATACTCTAAAGAAACGCAAACCTTGCTTGTAACGATTGAGGTTGCGGACGTGGAAACGGAAGAGGAGCGTTATTCCTGCGAGGTCGAAATCAAGGGCGGCGGGAAATGGAAGCGCGTCATCTTAAAGGCGGCGGATTTCAAAGGGGAAACCTACGGCGCGCCTTTGGATAATTTCTTCAGCGGCAGTGCGCTCGTGTTCGATTGCGCGGAAGAAGAAAAGGAATTTGCCATCACCAATATCTTGTGGTTATAACTTGACGAGAGTCAAACTCGAAAGGTTAAGGACGGAATCAATGGAACAAAACCTGAAAAACAGCGAATTATACGAGGCGCGCTACGGCTATAAGGAAGGGCGGACGAATTTTATTTTTTATACCGTTTTACTTTGCGTTGCGCTATTGCTTTGCGTTTTTCGGGTATGGTGGACGGCGAATATTTGGGGCGTAGTGGTGGACGGTTCGTCCATGGTCAACACCTTAGAGCACGGTGATAAGCTCTTGGTTCGGCGGATAAAAAATGCAGAGGACCTTGACTACGGTACGATTATCGTGGTAGACGTGAGCGGATATGAGGAATGCCAGGGCATCAAAGACGGGCTATTGATTAAGCGTTTGATCGCCAAAGAAGGAGATCAAGTCCGCTTTGAAAACGGACGGCTTGAAATTTGCTATAAAGGTACGCAGGAATTTGAGCCGGTGGACGAGCCTTATGCGTATTACAGTGATAAAGACGGTTACAGCTTTAACGGATACACGTACACGGTAGGCGAGGGGGAGATTTTCTTTCTTGGCGACAACCGCTGCGACAGCAAGGACAGCCGTTATCACGAATATCCCAACGGCTCGCATTTGAAGGATTGCTTGTATAAATCAAGCGACGTGGTTGGATATTTGCCCGATTGGGCTTATGAATATAAAGATATTTTAGAAAGAATATTTTTCATTGGAAAATAAGGAGAAACATTATGGCAATTAGAATTACTTCGGACAGCACCTGTGATTTGAACCATTTGGTTGAGGAAAGAAAGGTAGGGATTTTATCCTTGCAGGTAAATTTGGGGGCAAACGCTTATCACGACGGCGTGGATATTACGCCCGAGGATATTTTCTCGTTTGTAGAACGCACTAAAGAGCTTCCCAAAACCAGCGCGCCTAGCATCGGCGATTATGAAGACTTTTTCAAAGAGCAGCTTGCGTTTGGCGACGAACTTATCCACTTCAATATTTCCGCGAAAAGCTCGGGTTCGCATAACTTTGCAAAGCAAGCGGCGGAGAGCTTTGGCGGGAAGGTGCACGTTATCGATAGTAAGGCGCTTTCTTCCGGGCAAGGCTTGCTGGTTTTGAAGGCTTGCGATTTACGCGACGAGGGTAAGACCGCAGAGGAAATCGTGGCGGCTATCGAAGAATTGAGAGAACGCGTTAATACCTCGTTCGTACCTGACAATCTCGACTACTTACATAAAGGCGGTCGTGTTTCGGGTATGGTGAAAACGGTGGCGGCGATGTTCAAAATTCACCCGCTTATCTACATGGAAGACGGTCAGCTTGTTCCCGGTAAAAAATACAAAGGGAAGATGTCTTTCCTTATCAAGCAGTACGTTAACGATTTGAAGGAAATGTATCCTAACTACGATAAGAGCCGTTGTTTTATCACCCATTCTTCTGCCGATCAAGAGCTTGTGGACGCGGCGAAGGCACAGGTGAAAGAGGTGTTTGACTTTGACGAAATTATTGAAACGGTGGCAGGCTCTATCATCACCAGCCATTGCGGAAAGGGAACGCTGGGCGTCTTGTTTGCATACGAAAAATAAGCACGGAGAGTTATATGACAAACGTTTATAACGACGCTGATTATTTGGCGGTTTATAAGCAAAAAAATAAAATTTACGGGGTATTTTGGGGAATAACGGCGGTATATGCGGTATATTGTATCGCTTGGCTTTGCTATTATATCTCCCTGCCCTACGCCCACCCCTTGCAAATTTTACCTAAGCTTTGCGTATGGATTGGGTCGGCGGTATATATCGGGTTTTCCTTTCCTTATTTGGCGATCAAGGGGGGGAGATGTAAGAAATATTTCAAAATGCTTACCTACCTTTCGGAGGGATTGAAAAACGAAGAACGCAACTATTTTTACGAATTTGAGCGGAAAGCCCTGCAAAAGGATAATATAGACGTTTTAGGTTGTGTGTTTGAAACCTGGAGCAAGAAAAAGCAGGAATGGTTAGAGCGTGAGGCGTATTGGGACGAGGAAAAACCTCTCCCGCCCTTTGAAAGCGGGGATTTAGTGCACTATATTACGCAAAGCAACATGATTTTGCAATATACAATTTTAGAAAAACAGGCTCTCGAGTTTGAAGAGGTCGAAGAGGAGGAGTAATATGAAAGCAGTCGTTACGGTAACGGGTAAGGACAATAAAGGCATTATCGCAAAGGTCAGCGCGTTTTTATCGAGCAAGGGCGCGAATATCGAGGATATTTCGCAAACGATTATGGGAGAATATTTCGCGATGATTATGATTGTGGATTTGAGTGAAACCCAAGAGGAACTTTCCGTTTTAGCAAAAGAATGCCAAGAAATGGGCAAGCAAATCGGCATGGCAATTTACATGCAGCACGAGGACGTGTTCAGCGCCATGCATAGCATTTAAGAGGTACAAGATGTTCACAAATAAAGACGTTTTAGAAACGATTGCAATGGTGGAAAAGGAACACCTTGATATCCGCACGATTACCATGGGGATATCTTTGCTTGGTTGTATCCGCGACACAGCGGAGGAAACGGCGGCAAAGGTGTACGACCTCGTTTGTAAAAAAGCGGAGAATATCGTAAAAACCGCTGCGGATTTGGCAGGGGAATACGGTATTCCCATCGTCAATAAGCGCGTTTCGGTTACCCCTGTCAGCTTGATTACGGCGGCATTCCCTGAAAAAGCTCCGCTTGTAGGTAAGGCGCTGGATAGGGCGGCGGAAACGCTCGGTATCGACTTTTTGGGCGGGTATTCCGCGCTTGTACATAAAGCGACGGCGGATTACGAGCGCGTGTTCATTCGCACCATTCCCGAAGTACTTGCTACGACGAATAGACTTTGCTCTTCCGTCAACGTAGGTTCAAGTAAATCGGGTATCAACATGGAAGCGGTCAAAATGCTTGGCGAGGTCTTCAAAGAGGCGGCGTTTTTGACGAAAGATAAAGACGGTATCGGCGCGGCGAAGCTGGTTGCCTTTTGTAATGCGGTGGAGGACAATCCGTTCATGGCGGGTGCATTCCACGGCGTAGGCGAGGCGGATACCGTAATCAACGTAGGCGTTTCCGGCCCCGGCGTTGTCAAGCACGCGCTTGAACAAATTCCCGACGCTAACTTGGACGAGGCTGCGGAAATGATTAAGCGTACGGCGTTCAAAATTACCCGCGCAGGTCAGCTTGTTGCCAAGGAGGCGGCAAAGCGCTTGAACGCGCAGTTCGGTATTGTCGATTTGTCCCTTGCGCCCACACCTGCTATAAGAGATTCGGTTGCGCAAATCTTGGAAGAGCTCGGCATAGAAACGGTCGGCGGACACGGTACGACGGCGGCGCTTGCTATGCTCAACGACGCGGTGAAAAAGGGCGGCGTTATGGCGTCCTCGCGGGTTGGCGGGCTTTCGGGCGCGTTCATTCCCGTATCCGAGGATATCGGCATGATTAAGGCAGCGGAGGCAGGCAAAATCACGCTCGATAAATTAGAGGCAATGACCTGCGTATGCAGCGTGGGCTTGGATATGATTGCCATCCCCGGCGATACCCCTGCAACTACGATTGCGGCAATGATCGCGGACGAGGCGGCAATCGGTATGATTAACAACAAAACGACGGCTGTGCGTATTATCCCTGCACCCGGTAAAAAGGTCGGCGACGAGGTAAGCTTCGGCGGACTTTTGGGGCGTGCGCCTATTATGCCCGTAAACGAGTGCGACAGCTCGCGCCTTATCAATAGAGGGGGGACTATTCCTGCCCCTATTCATAGCTTTAAGAATTAAAGCGTGAAGTTTTTGCCCTTTGGGCAAAAGATAAGTTTGCTTAACGGCAAGTTAAGTTTTCCGCTTTGCGGAAAGTGAAGTTTGTCCCTTTGGGGCAAGTTATGGAAATATTAATAACAGCCATAACCTTTTTACGAGGCAAAAAAACTTCACTGCGGCATAGCCGCAACTTCTCTTATCCAAGATAAACTTCACTTTCATCTAAAAAATATTTAGGAGACTATCTCGATATGGAAAGAAATGAAATTTCAGAAAACTTAAAATGGAAAATTAACGATATCTTCCCTACGGACGAGGCTTGGGAAGAGGCGTTTAACAGTGCGGAAGCGGACTACGCAAATTGCGACTTTTCCGCGTTCAAGGGCAATCTTCACAACCGTGAAACCTTACTTAAATGTTTCCGTACCATCGACGAAATTTCCCGTCGTTTGGAAAGGGTATACCTCTACGCGCATATGCGCCACGACGAGGACGTACGTATCTCCAAATACACCTCGGCAAACGCAAAGGTAGGGGCTTTATTTGCTAAGGTGTTCGCACAGTTTGCGTTTGTTGATCCCGAGCTTACTGCTTTGGACGAAAAGCTTTTGCAAAGCTTTATCGACGACCCCGAGTTTGCACCTTACGAATATTCCTTGCGTAAAATCGCAAAATCCAAGGCACACGTACTTAGCGAGGCAGAAGAAAGACTGCTTACCCTCGGCGGGGACGTTATGCGTGGGTTCCAAGGGGTATTCTCTATGCTCGATAACGCAAACCTCAACCTGCCCAAAGCAAGCTTTAACGGCGAAGAAGTGCAAATGAGCCACGGTATGTACGGCGTGGTGCTGCATACGGGTACGGACGCGGAAAGAGAGGAATGGTTCAAAAAATATTACGAGGCGTATATCAAGCTCATTGACGCGATTGCGCAAACCTACCACGGTAACGTTAAAAAGAACGTATTCTATAAGACGGTAAGAAACTATGATAGCTGTCTTGCTATGGCAATGGCAGGCGAGGACGTAGAGCCCGTCGTTTACAACAATCTCGTAAACGCGGTACACGGCGCATTGCCCGTTATGCACGATTATATCTCTCTTCGCAAAAAGGCAAGAGGGGTAAAGGAACAACATATGTACGACCTGTTCGTTCCCCTTGTTGAGGACGCGGAAATCAAAATGCCCTTTGAAGAGGCGTACGAGCTTGTTATCGAAGGTCTTGCGCCCCTTGGCGAGGATTATCAAAATCTGTTGAGAAAGGCAAAAGAGGAAGGCTGGATTGACGTTTGCGAAAACGAAGGCAAGCGCAGCGGCGCATACTCCACGGGTATTTACGACGTACACCCTTACGTGCTTTTGAACTATCAGCAAACGACCAATGATATCTTCACGGTTGCGCACGAAATGGGGCACGCTCTCCATACCTATAAATCCAACGAGGCGCAAGAGTATAATAAATCGAATTACACCATCTTCCTTGCGGAAATCGCAAGTACGGTAAACGAAGTGCTCCTCTTAAAGCACTTGTATAAGAAAACGGAGGATAAGAACCTCAAAAAATACCTGCTCAACTATTACATGGATACCATTCGTTCCACCATGTTCCGTCAAACGCAGTTTGCGGAATTTGAACAAATCGCCCATGCAAAAGCCGAAGCAGGCGAGGCGCTTACCAAGGAGTGCTTGAACGAAGTGTATTACAACCTCAACAAGCAATATTACGGCGAGGGCTTAATTCATGACCCCGAAATCGCGTACGAATGGGCAAGAATTCCCCATTTCTATACTGCGTTCTACGTGTATAAATACGCAACGGGTATCATTTCTGCAATGAGCATTGTAAAGCGTATTTTAACCGAAGGCAAGCCCGCAGTGGACGATTATTTCCGTTTCCTTTCTTCGGGCGGCTGCACCGACCCCGTATCCATTTTGAAGGGGGCAGGTGTGGATTTAACCACCACCGCGCCTTTCGAGGCGGCTATGGAAGAATTCCGTTCTACCTTGGAGGAATTCAAAACTTTACTTGATTAACCTGACGAGAGTCGAACTCGAAAGGTTTTAACGGCAAAAAATGGCTGGATACTTCGTTGGGCTTTTTGACAATACTTGGGTATTGCCTGTAAAGCCCGCCTTGTCTGCATCTCATTTTTTGCTTGTAAAAACTGCGCAGCACCTTAAAAGAAATATTTTTCAGCAGATTTTGGCGAAGGTGGGCGCAGTCGTATCGATATACTACAAGAACGCATTTGACGAAATATGCGAAAAATAAACTTTTAAGGCTTGCGAGTTCGACTCTCGTCAGGTTAGGAGCAATCTTATGGCAAACGAAATGAATACGATGCCCTATAACCGCGACGCCGAAATGGCGCTGCTTGGGTGTATGCTCATCGACAATGAAATCGCGGTGGATATCGTAGATAAACTGAGTGAAGAGGACTTTTATCAAGAGTCGCACAAGTATATCCTGCGCGCAATGCAGCGGGTATTTAACGCGCGTAAACCCATTGACCTCGTTACCGTAGCGGACGAGCTTGAGAGCGAAAGCACGCTTGAAAAAGCGGGCGGTATCGTGTATTTGACCGAGCTTACGCAAATCACTCCGTCTGCGGCGAATTATAAGTCCTATTACGATATTATTTCCCGCGACAGTATCAACCGCCGCTTAATTCGTGCGTCAAGAAAAATTATCGAAACGTCCATGAAGGGCACGGACGAGCAAGCCTCGCTTGCCTTTGCGGAAAAGACGATTTACGATATCTCTAAGCAGTCCGAGCGTTCTGCGCTCCTGCCCATGAACGACGGCGACGTGATCGGGGATGTGCTGCATAAGTTCGAGCTTTTGCAGTCTGACCCGAATGCCTTTAAGGGTATTCCTACGGGATATAAGCGCTTGGATAAAATGACCCACGGCTTGCAGCCGGGGGCTCTCATCGTCCTTGCGGCTCGTCCCGGTATGGGTAAAACCTCGCTTGCCATGAATATCGTTGAACATGCGGCTTTGCACTCGAATAAGACCTGCGCCGTATTTTCGCTGGAAATGCCTCGCTCGGAAATCGTACAAAGATTGATATGCTCGTATGCAAACGTGAGCATGCAAAAGGCTTTGGACGGTAGTTTGAGCGCAAAAGAATGGAAAAAGCTTATGCTTGCGGCAGATCAGCTAAAAAAGAGCAATATCTATATTGACGATTCCTCGCGCGTAACGCCTGCGGAAATCCTTTCCAAATGCCGCCGCTTAAAAACGACGGCAGGGGGGGTGGATATAATTATGATCGACTATATCCAGCTTATGTCCAACGGGGATTCTTCCATGGCGGGCAGCGAAAACAGACAACAGGAAATCGCGTCCATTACCCGTGATTTGAAAATCATGGCAAAGGAGCTTGGCGTGCCTGTTATCGCGCTTTCGCAGCTTAGACGTATTCAATCCAAAGAACCTCAGCTTTCCGACCTTCGTGAATCGGGCGCAATCGAGCAAGACGCGGATATCGTTATGTTCATCAGCCGTCCTGAGGCGATTGCAACGCAGGAAGAGCTTGCTTCGGGTAAGATTGTCAAGGGCGCAGCCGAACTCATTATCGCCAAGCACAGAGGTGGTGAGCAAGGCCGCGTTGCGCTTAAGTTCATCGGCGAATGTACCAAGTTCGTGGACGTGGACGAGCAAAATCGCGACGACGAACCGCCTGAATATACCCGTGCTTCGCACGGCTTGGACGAGGATGAGGAGTACGAAGCTCCCGAGGACGATTACACCCCGCCCGAACCCCCTCCTGCAAGAAAGAGCGAGTTAAACAGGGCAACGGACGACGAATTACCTTTTGAGTAAAGCGTGTATATGCGTCGCATTTCTTCGTCAGGCTTGCTTTTTGCCTTGGTTACGTACGCCTATGTACGCGCCCGTCGGCAAATCCGCACCTTCCTTGAACTGCTCGCATCTACCCACTTTACAGCCTCGTACTGTATCTTATTATGGAAACTCAAATCAAACGAATCACCCCCGACAGCTTGTTGGAGGCAAAAAATATCATATTTGACGGCGGTGTGGTGGCGATACCGACGGAAACGGTGTACGGCTTAGGCGGAAACGCTTTTGACGATAACGCGGTGGAAAAAATCTTCGCGGTCAAGGGCAGACCTGCCGACAATCCGCTTATCGCGCACGTGCATAAGGATTACGACTTAACGAAAATCATCGATTATGACCCGCCGTATGCCAAGGCGCTTCGGGACGCCTTTTTGCCCGGGCCTTTGACCTTGGTGTATCCCTCGACGGGCAAGGTAAGCCCCCGCGTTTCCTGCGGGCTCAATACCCTTGCCGTACGAATCCCCGCGCACGAGGGCGCGCAAGCCTTTTTGCGGGCGGTGGATATTCCTATCGTCGCGCCCAGCGCAAACCTGTCTAAGCACGTCAGCCCGACATCCGCACTTCACGTCTTTGAGGACTTTGAGGGAAAAATCCCGCTTATCTTAGACGGCGGGGCTTGCGAAGGGGGGATAGAAAGTACGGTGTGCGACGTTACGGGCGAAATCCCCGTTATCCTGCGCCCCGGGCTTATTACTAAGGAAATGATAGCGAAGGTGGTCGGCGCTTGCGAGGAATATACCCCGACCCTAACCCAAGGTGAGAAGGTAAAAAGCCCCGGGGTATTGTATAAACACTACGCACCCCGTTGTAAAACGGCGCTGTATGAAGGCGTGGACGAGGCAATGGCGCAGTGCAAAAAGGAAAAAGAGGCAGGCAACCGCGTAGCGGTGCTTTGCGAAGAAGAAAGGCTGACCTGTTTTGAAAAGGAAGACGTTCTCCTTTTTAACCTTGGCAAAACGGAAGAGGAAATGGCGGCAAGGCTATACGGTTTGCTGCGCGAGGCGGAAAAGGTTTGTGATACGCTTATCGCCGTAACGCCGAAAAAACAGGACGGGAAAATGACGGGTGTGCTCAATCGCTTGACAAAGGCATGCACGTCCGCAGATATCAAACACTAACACGAAAGAGGGGGGCAGGTACGAGATGAGCGGTACTAAATTAAAAAAAATCGTATTCGTTTGCACGGGTAATACCTGCCGTTCTCCCATGGCGGAATATTTACTTAAAAAGGCGCTGAAAAAAGCAAAGCTCCGCGGGTTTAAGGTGTGCTCGGTGGGGATTAGCGCAAAAAAAGGGGATACGATAAATCCCAAATCCGCGCAGGTGCTTTTAGAAAACGGATTCACGGTAGATAAGTTTTCCGCTACGCCCATGAGCGAGAAGGTCTTGAAAGAGGGCTTTGCATTCGTGTGCATGACCGAAAGGCATAGAGAGTATCTTATGGATATGCGTTGGAACGTTTTGCGAAAAACAGGCGCAGAAGAGATAGAAAACAACGTGTATTCGTTTGAAGAGCTTGCGGGCTGTAATATCCCCGACCCTTACGGCAAAGACGTGGAGGAATACCGCCGTGTTTATACGCTGTTAGAGGGGGGCATGTCCGCGTTGATTGAAAAACTTGATTTGAAGGCGTATGCACTTCCGCCTACGCCAAGAAAGAAAAAAGAAATAGGAGAAAGTTTATGAAAATTGCAGTTGCTTGCGACCATGGCGGGCTGAATTTGAAGAAAGCGCTGATTGCGTATTTGGAAAAGAACGGACACGAGGTAGCGGATTTTGGTACGAATACCTTTGATTCCTGCGACTATCCCGATTTTGCCGTGCAGGCAGCGGAGGCGGTTGCGCGCGGGGATTGTCAGCGCGGTATCGTCGTTTGTTCGTCGGGTATCGGCGTTTCTATCGTGGCGAATAAAGTGCCGGGGATTCGCTGCGCGCATTGCCACGACGTCTATTGTGCAAAATATACCCGCTATCATAACGACGCCAATATGATTGCGTTCGGGGAAAAGGTAGTAGGCGTAGGCATGATGGAAGAAATCGTAAACGCGTTCTTGACCTGTGAATACGAGGGCGGGGAACGCCACGATAGACGTATTGCAAAAATCAAAGCGATTGAAGAGAAGTATTGTAACCTGACGAGAGTCGAACTCGAAAGGTTAGGTAAATGAAACGGATTATCGCCATCGGCGGGGGAGAGCTCCGCGAAAGAACCACGCTTAAAATAGACGAATATATCGCAGGGCTTGCCAAAGCGCGCGCAGGGGAGAATAGAGCCAACGCTCTGTTCATTCCTACTGCTAGTCATGATTATATGCCGTATTATAATACCTTTCATAAGGTATATACGGGGATATTTAATATCAAAACGGACGTCGCGCTGTCGGTGTATAAGGACGTTGACTTAGAAAAAATGCGCGCAAAGTTTGAAAAAGCGGACGTTATCTACGTTGGCGGGGGCGATACGGTGTTCATGATGGAGCACTGGAAAAAGTCGGGCTTCTTGCCGTTAATTCAGGATGCATACGAGCGTGGAGTTATCCTTGCAGGGCTTTCGGCAGGCGCAATTTGTTGGTTTACGGATATTTATACAGACTCGTCTACGGTGAATGGCGACACGGGTGAAAAGTACTCTATGTTCCAAGGTTTGGGTTGGAAAAAAGGCGTAATTTCTCCCCATTATAACGCGAGAATGCTTGACTTTGACAAAATAGTGTGTTATAATTACGACTGTGCTTACGGGATAGAAGATAACGCAGCGCTGGTGATAGAAGACGGAAAAGTCGTCGGCAGCGTAGTGAGCGGCGGAAAAGCCTGGTGTATCGAACGCAAGGACAATACTTTACAAAAGACGGAAATTCAGCCGATTGCATAATCGGCTGGGAAAAAACGCGGACGTGGCGAAATTGGCAGACGCGCAGGTTTCAGGTTCCTGTGGGTAACACCGTGTGGGTTCAAGTCCCTTCGTCCGCACCAAAAAATAGGCGATGCCCAAGTAGGGCATCGCCTATTTTTCGATACGCACGAGCATGAAGGGACTTGAGGGACGAGCTGCCCGTCAAGAAAAGTATTAACAATACTTTTTAGGGGCGAGATGAGCAAACGCATGAGTGGGCGTTTGCGGTGACCGAGTGCAAAGCAAACCGCACTTTGCACGAGAAGAGCCGTTTTGCGAGAGCAAAACGCTTTGGCTTACGAAAATTGGATAATGGTAGGCTTGACGGCAAAGCCCGACGTTGATAACGTCGGGGCGGGGCGCGCCGCTAAAGGCGCAAGTCCCTTCGTCCGCACCAATAAAATCGACAAATTTCGACAAGAATTTGTCGATTTTTTCTTGCTATTTATAAAAAAATATAAAAATCATAAAAAGTTGGCAGTACCCTGTTGACGAAGCAAAAATCTATGATATACTGTGGCAAACAAACGAATCCGAGCGGGTTCGTTTGTTTGCTTTATTTTAGGGGGTATGATATAATGGGGTTACTAAACGAAATAGCGGAAAAGTTGCTGAAAAACTTTTTATCGCTAAAAGAAGACGATTGGATTGAGTGGATAGCGCAACCAAACGATTGGCAGGATGCTTGCGATAAATTTAACGGTTGTTATTTTATTGTGAAACAAATGCCGAAATATCCACAGCCTCCAAATTGTCAATGTCGGCTTGAAAAAATAACAAAGCCAATACCGTATATTACAGCGAATACAACTTGTGATATAAATAAGTTTTCTGAGTATCTTTTTAGCGATAAGTATGACGATGGCAAAAAGTAAATACAATATGGAAGCTAAAACCAAAAGGCAAAATAGAATTGATTACACCTTATTCAGGACATAGCTATTAAGGAGGGAAATTATGAATAAATATCAAAACAATACATTAGTGGATGAAATGGACGCAATTATTTTATTAAATGATAATTATGCAGCTCAAGGATTGTTCAAGGGGTATATTGGTACAGTAATGGCTAATTTTATAGAAAAATACGGTTTTGTAGTTGCGGATTTTTATAATCCCTTTACAGGGAAAAGTATTCAACCCGTTATAGAAATCAAAAAAGAAGATTTTAGGGTAATTTCAGGTTCAGTTGCCGACCAAAAGTTGGTTAAAGAATTTAAGGATTTGTTTAGAAACAAATAACCTGCTGGGTTCAAATCAGGACTAAAACCTGATTTACAGCAGAATCGTTCGTAACAGACACGCAGGCGCACCCTTTATGGGTGCGTTTTTGTATGAATGCACGGGAAAAATTGTTGTATTTTTTTCAAATAAAAAGGTTTACGTGCCTTAAAACGGTTGAGATATTCAAAGGTTTGTGATATAATATGGCGAGCAAACGATATTTATAATAAATATCGCGAAAGAGGTGTTCGTTATGCAAAAGTTTAGAAATCCCATAGCCCCAATTGATGCGCCCGATCCGTTTATGACGTTCGACCCTGTAACGGGGTATTATTACGCGCTGTATACGTGCGGAGCAAAGCTGGAGCTTTTTCGCAGCCGTCATGCCCATACCGTTTTAACGGACGGCGATTCGATTACGATATATACGCCAAATGGCGAGCGCGATGGGATTTGGAGGGATATTTGGGCGCCCGAAATGTACCGCGGTTCCAACGGAAAGTGGTATATTTATACCAGCGGTGCGATTACGCCCGAGCCGGACGGCGAGAAACGGCTTTTTGTCATGGAGGGTCCTGCGGACGACCCTTTTGAGGGGGAATGGATTTTTCGCGGTATGCCTTCGCCCGATATTGCGTCGATTGACCCTACGATATACACCGCGCCTGACGGCGTACAGTATCTTTGTTCTTCCCGCTTCGACCCCGTATACGGGCAGGTACTGGATATTTGCGATTTAGTCAATCCGTATACCTGCGGGAAAAATACCGCTACCATAGCGCGTGCCGAGCTCGCATGGGAGCTTACCCCTCCTTACGTTGGGAAATATGCAATCGTCGAGGGCGGTTTTTTCCTGGAACGTAACGGCAGACTGTTTATCATTTATTCGGCAAACGGGTGTTGGTCGGACAATTATTGTCTTGGGGTGTTGGAGCATCTTGGCGGTTCGCTTTGCGACGCAAAGAACTGGAAAAAACACGATAAGCCCATTCTCGTACACGGAAACGGTCTGTACGGCCCCGGGCATGCGTCCTTTTTCCTTTCGCCCGACGGCAGTGAGGTTTGGTGTGCTTATCACGTCATGAACGAGCATAATAAGGAAACCGCCTACGCGCCGCGTTACTTTAATATTCAGCGCGTAGAATTTGACGACAGCGGTTATCCCGTTATGGGCTTGCCCACGGGTTATAACGTTGATATTACGCCTCCCTCGGGCGAGATAGACTAAGCTTTATCCTTTTTTAGGCGGGTGGGTAACCCCAGCGGAGAAAAAAATAGAAATATTGCGTATTTTTAACGATTTTCTATTTACTTTTTTCAAAATTTATGGTAAAATAGTTGCGTTAAATAATTAAGAAGAGGTCATAAGGAGAAAAAATTATGAGTAAGGTACAAAGGATTGCTATTATGACGGGCGGCGGGGACTGCCCGGGCTTAAATCCCGTTATTCGTGCGGTTGTTAAAACTGCCGTTTCCAAATACGGCTTGGAGGTAATGGGCGTTCGCCATGGTTATCATGGGCTTTATCACGGCGATTTCGTGAAGCTTGGTTTGGAGGACGTAGAGGAAATCATCACGAAAGGCGGTACGATTTTGTACAGCTCTAACAAGGATAACCTCTTCCAATACCCTGTAAAAGACGCGGACGGCAACTTTGTTCGCGACGAAAACGGCAAGCTTACCTACGAGGACGTTTCCGACGTTGCGGTTGAGCATTTGAAGGCTGCGGGTATTGACGCGCTCTTCATTTTAGGCGGCGACGGTACGCTTACTTCCGCAAGAGATTTCTCCCGCAAAGGCGTTAACGTTGTTGCAATCCCCAAAACAATTGACAACGACCTTGCAAATACCGATTATACCTTCGGGTTCGATACGGCAATTTCGATTGCAACGGACGGCTTGGACAGAGTCCGTACTACGGGTATGTCCCACCATAGAGTTATGGTTGTGGAAATCATGGGTAGAGGCGCTGGCTGGATGACCTTGCACGCAGGTATTGCGGGCGCGGCAGACGTTATTTTGGTGCCTGAAATCCCTTACGACATCAACAAAGTAGCAGAAAAAATCAAGGCGGACAAAGCAAACGGTAAGGAGTTCTCTATCGTTGCAGTTTCCGAAGGTGCGAAGTCCTTGGACGGCAAACAGGTCGTTTTGAAGGTTATTGAGGACAGCGCGGACTCTATCCGTTTGGGCGGCGTTGGCGCGCTTGTTGCGGATCAGCTTGAAAAGTTGACCGGCTCGGAGGCAAGAGCAACCACGCTTGGTCATATTCAACGCGGCGGTACGCCTACGGCGCACGATAGAGTGCTTTCTTCCCGCTACGGCTATGCTGCGGTTGAGCTTTGCATGAAGGGCGGCTTCGGCAGAATGGTTGCGTTGCAAGGCGATAAAATCGTAGACGTGTCCTTGGAGGACGTAATCGGTCAAAAGACCAAAAACGTTGACCCCAACGGTGAGCTTGTAACCATGGCAAAAGCAATGGGCGTTTGCTTCGGCGACTAATTCAAATACGGACACCCCAAGAGCGAACCTGCTCTTGGGGTGTATTTTTATCACGATTTTTTATTAACCTGTGCTGATGCCCTTGCAAAAGGGAGCAAAGTGTGGTATACTATCTCTATGACGGATTTGCAAAACTACAAGGGTAAAAAAATATGCGTAGCGGTAAGCGGGGGCGTGGACTCCGTTTGCCTTTTGCATTATCTAAAAAACCGACAGACCGAGTGCGGCTTTTTGCTTTCGGCAGTGCATTGTGAGCACGGGATTCGGGGCAAAGACAGCCTTTTGGATATGCAATTTGTTCAAGAATTATGTAAAAAGTGGGGCGTGCCCGTATTCCTGTTTAGCGAGGACTGCCCTGCGCGGGTCAATCGGGATAAAAAGAGCTTGGAAACGGTGGCGCGGGAATTTCGCTATGAAAGCTTTTCCTCGTTGGTAAAAAGCGGAAAAGCGGATTTTATCGCTACGGCGCACCATAAAAACGACGATGCGGAAACGGTGCTGTTCCGTTTGGCAAGGGGGACTTCTCTTTCAGGTGTAGGAGGCATGTATGAGGCGAACGGGTATCTTATCCGTCCCTTCCTCTCATGGACGAGGGCGAAAATTGAGGAATATGCCCAAAACCACAGCCTTTCCTATCGCGTGGATAAGACCAATTTGGAGACGCAGGCAACGAGAAATAAACTGCGCTTAGAGGTTTTACCAAAGCTAAACGAGGCGGTCGCAGGGGCAACGGACGGGCTTGTCCGTTTTGCCAAGCTTGCGGCGGAGGACGACGAGCTGTTGTATGAGTACGCTAAGCCGCTATTGACGGTTTTTGACGAGGGAATTTGCGTGGACTTTTGTGAAAAGAAGCCTTTGTTTCGTCGGGCGTGCTTGCTTGCCTTGAAGACTATGGGGCTAGAGAAGGATTACACGGCGCTACATCTTGAAAGCGTATACGGCTTGCAAAGTGCAGAGCGCAGTGCAAGGCTGGATTTGCCTCAAGGCATCGTTGCTGAAAAAACGGCGGAGGGGATTTTCTTTTATAAAAAAGAGCAGTTCTCTGCGGAGAAAAGCCAAGAAAAGCCCTTTGATGAAAATGGATTTGACGGGGGCAGGTACGAGGTGAAAATATCGACCGCGCCTATTCAAGAGAACGTATCGCCTTGGCGGATATTACGCTTGGATAAGGATAGGCTTCCTGCTAATGCGGTTTTTCGTTTTCGGGAAGAGGGAGATGAAATACAGCATTTCGGCGGGGGAAGAAAGAGCCTTAAAAAGTTGTTTAACGAGAAAAAAATCCCTAGCTTTGAGCGCGCGCATCTTCCCGTGATTGCCGTGGGGAAGGAAGTATACGCCGTTTGCGGGGTGGAGATTTCTCAAAAAGTAAAAATTACGGACGATACTAGGTCCGTGTTGTATATAGCCTTAAAAAAGAAAGACACAAAGGAGTAAAGAGATGCAAAAGCGAAAGGATGAAATCGAAAGAGTTTTACTCTCAAAATCTAAAATTCAAACTCGAATTAAAAAGGTCGCAAAGGAACTAGACGCCTATTACGAGGGGAAAAGTCCCATTGCTATTTGTATTTTGAAAGGGAGCGTCGTCTTTTTCTCCGACTTGCTTCGGGCGATGACCGTACCCGTGTCCATGGAGTTTATGAAGGTGTCCTCGTATGGAGCAAGCACACAAAGCAGCGGTAAGCTGTCCGTCGGCTTGGATATTCTCTCTAATATCGAGGGTAAGCACGTGCTTATCGTAGAGGATATCATTGATTCGGGCAATACCATGTACGTATTGAAGGAGATGCTGCAAACGAGAAACCCTGCGGATATCCGTATCGTGTCTTTGTTGGATAAGCCTGCCCGCCGTACGGCGGATATTCAACCCGATTTTACCTGTTTTGAAATCGAAGACGAGTTTGTTATCGGGTACGGCTTGGATTATGCGGAAAAATATCGCGACCTGCCGTTCGTTGGAATTTTGAAACGCTCGGTATATGAAAAGTAAAAGAAAAACGGCTTACCTTTGGGTAAGCCGTTTTAAGTTTTATTGGTAGGTTGCAGAACTAAGGAAATACGTTAAAGTTCCTAAATTATACGAAAGCGGGGTTTGCAATTTGAGTATCACGTTACGGTGGGCGTTATTTGCCGGTTCCGTCGTTTTGGCAATCCATACCGTTTGCGTTGCGCCGGGATTTTTCTCGTCTAAAACCATGGAGAGAGGGCGATAGGTAATGGTTTGCGTACTCTCTACGCCGTTTTTCAAGAAGGTAAAGGCTGCGCTTTCCTCTTGGGCAAAGCTTAAGGAAACCGTTTGCACGGCATTTGCAAAGGGGCTGTACGATAACAGCTTTGCGGTGCTTACACTAGTAGAAAGTCCGCGTGTTGCGAAAAGCAACTGCTCGTTGTCGAGATAGCGGTAGTGCTTTTCGTCGATTTCAAAACTCTTTTCCGCAGGGGATTTACCTTTCTTGGTAACCGTGCTTTTTCCCTCTTCGCCGTCAGCGTCGTAAACGGTGGCTACGGAATATTCAAAGGTTTGGTAGCAATCGCTTACTTCCAGCATCGAGCCGCCGCTTGCGGGGGAATGGCTGAGGATTTCCTTTGTGGAGGAGATGGGACGCAAAGCGTTTTCCGCGTCATAGAATTTGCTGACGCTGACGATACGGTCGGTAAAGCTTTCGGATGCGGAATGAAGGGTATAGGTAACGGTAATCGTAAACTCCGTGGTATAGGTATAAACGATTTTTCCGTCTACCTCCTCGCTGACAAGCACGGTTTTGTATTGTCCGTTATCATAGACAAGCTCATATCCAATTTTATCCAGCCCGCTTTCCGCCTCGAATTCCACGTCGTATACGAGGGTTTCGTAAATGTGTTCCTTGACCTGGGAATTTTGTTGCCAAAAGCTGTAGAAGGACTCTCTTTGATCGCCCGTACAACCGCTAAATGCCGAAACGCACAGGGTAAGCGCAAGGACGGGGGCAAGTTTTTTCATTTTCATAACTTCTCCGTTTGGCGGTGGTATTCCGCCTTAAAAAGCAAACTTTTCTATTATTATACCACATTCTTTTGCTTTTGTAAAAACAAAATCAAGTTTTCCGCAAATTTATTGTGAAAAAAAGCTGAAATTTTCCCTTTAAGTATGCTATAATAGAGTGAGAAGAAAAGGAGGGCGCGAAATGAACGCCGTATTAAAAGCATATACCCTGTCCGAGTGCATGGAGGTTATGGCGGAGTACGCCAAAGCGTATGAGGAGCAGGGCGGTATAAATCTCATCTTTTGCGAGGATAGATTGACTTTGCTTGCCGAGCGGGCTTTGATGAACCGCTTGGGCGGGACTTTTCGCTCGCACGTGTCCACCTTTGCCAGACTGTTAAAAACGGAAGAGCAGGTCATCTCCAAGCAAGGCTCCGTTATGGCAGTAGGGGAAGTCATGACCCGTTTACAGCGAGAGGGCGCGTTGAAATGCTTTACCTCGCTTTCTGGTATAGGCAACAACGCCCGCTGTATTTATGAAACGCTGGCGCAGCTTTCCGCGTCCGAAATCACGCCTGAAATTTTGCGGGAGAGTCTTGCCCTGCTACCCGAAGATATGTTGAAAAAGAAGATTGCCGACCTTGCGCTCATTTACGAGGGCTACGCAGAGTTTTTGCGTGATGGTGGGTTTGTAGACGAAAGCAAATATCTCTCCTTGTTGCCTCAAAGGTTGAGAAAAGAGGGATTGCTGAAAGGCGTCAACGTCTTTTTCCTTTGTTACAATTCCTTTACGGCGCAGGCACGGGAAACGGTGCGCGCGGCAATCGAAACGGCGGCAAACGTCATCGGCGTGTTTTGCGCAGGCGAGGAGGAGCTGTATACCAACCGTGCTTACGATACCTTTGCGCGCGTATGCGGGGAATACGGTAAGGTGCGTATTTTGGATAAGGGACAACCGCTTGACGGCGACGCGGAGGTTTTACGCAAGGGCTTATTTAATCCCGTTCGCGCAAAATCCCGCAAAGAAACGGGACGTATTCGCTTATACGAAGCGGAAAATAAAATGGCGGAGGCGGAGTACGTAGCCGTTAAAATCCGTCGCGGTATGGCGGAGAATCCCAACGTTCGTTATCGGGATTTTGCGGTGCTTGTGCCTGATATTTCCGCCTATTCTCTACCTCTTAAAAAGGCTTTTGAGGAATACGGTATTCCCTGCTTTATCGACGAGAAAAAGTCCCTTAAAAATCACCCCGTAAGCAGATTTTTGCTGGATTGCTTTAGGACGGTCAAGGAGGGGTTTTCTCCGCTTGCGGTGCAATCGCTTACGCAAAATTTATTTTTTGGCGAAAGCGACGAATATAGAAATTATCTCCTTAAATTCGCCAACTACCGAGGCGGGGCAAAGCGCGCTATCAAAACGGGCGACGCCTTGGAGGGCTACGATATCGCTTATTTGGAAAACTGTCGTGCGCGTGTGCTGACGGCGACTGAAAACATCAAAGCAAGGGGGCATGGTCGAGGTTATTGCGCTGCCGTGAGAAAAATCCTTGCTGATTTCGAGGTGGAAAAAACCTTAAAAGAATTGGAAAATAGCGTTGCGGACGTGGCGCAAAAGAGCTATCTTTCGCAAATCTCCCGCGCCTTGGAGAAAGTGCTTGCGGAAGCGGAGCTTTTGACAGGTTCTAGAGAAATGACGGCAGGGGAGTTTGAGGCGGTACTTTGCGACGGTTTGGACGCTACGGAAATTTCCCTCATTCCCTTGAAAGCGGACGCAGTGTTTATTGGGGATATCACGGAAAGCCGTATTGAAAAGGTGCGCGCGCTGTTTGCTTTGGGCATGACGGACGCCGTGCCGCGGTGCGGCGCGGATACCGCTATCGTTTCCGATAAGGAAATCGCCCGTCTTGCTGACGTGAAAGCGCTGATCGAGCCTACCGTTGCCGAGGTAAATCTCCGTGCAAGAGAAAGCGTATCCTTAAATCTTTGTACGTTTTTGGAGGAACTCCACCTTTCCTATCCCCTGTCCGCAGACGGTAGCGAGCCCGCGCTTAGCGATATTTTCCGCTACGTGGATACCCTGTTTTGCGGGGGAGAGGGCAGGAAATTGCCCCGCAGGAAAAAGCTTGACGTGGAGGACTTCCCCTATCTTTGCTCTGCTCCCGTGCCTGCCGTTAGGCAATTGCTCATAGAAAAAAGCCAATACGAGGCAAAAAGAGAGGATACCCGTTTGGAGTATTCCTCACTATTTACCGCGCTTGACAAACTGAGCGTTACGGAAAAGGACGATTATTTGAAAAATAGAGGGGGGCAGGTATGCGCCCAACGCGGAGAAGAATTATTTTTTAAGAATGGGAAGGTGTCGCCTACCTCGCTTGAAGGGTATTTCTCCTGCCCGTTCCGCCATTTTGCGGAAAGGGGCTTGAAGCTAAAGGAACGGGAAGAGGCTGCTGTGCTTGCCGTGGATACGGGAAATTTCGTGCACGAGCTTTTGGAACGCATATCGAAAAAAATCGAGGAAATTTCTACCGAAGCAGAGCTTCGCGCCTATGCAATGGCGGTGGGCGAGGAGCTTCTAAAAGGGTCGGTATACGCCATGCAGCAGGATACCGCCTCGGGGCTGGTCTTTTCTCAAAAGCTTTTGAAAGAGGGGGCGGACGTTGCGGTGGCTGCGTACAGGCAGATTAAAAACTCCGCTTTTAAGGTCGAGCAAACGGAAGCGCCTGTCAACGCCGACTTTTTCCATGGCAAGGTTGACCGTGTGGATGGTACGGAGAAATACGTGCGCGTGGTGGATTATAAGACGGGCTCTATCGACGATACGGCGACTTCTTACTATACGGGTCGAAAAATTCAAATGCAAATGTACATGTCCGAGCTGAAGGGTGAACGCATACCTGCCGGGGTCTTTTACTTCCCTGCATCCGTGGATTACCGCAGCGACGACGAGGGCAGGTTCCGTATGAAAGGGTTCTTGAATGGAAGCGAGGACGCGCTCCTTTGCGGGGATAAAAGCTTATCCAAGGATGCGGATACCGTAAAGAGTGAGTATTTCCCTGCCGCGCTGAAAAACGGAGCGGCAGCAAAGCGAGTTATGGACGAGGAGGTATTTAGCGATTTTGTCGATTACTCCGTGCACGTTGCTAGGCAGGGTTGTAAGGAAATAAAAGAGGGCTTTATTGCGCCAACGCCCTACGAGGGAAGCTGTGAATACTGTAAATACGGCGGTATGTGCGGATTTAACAAGGACGTTTATTCACCGAGAAAGGAAAGCGCAATCGAGCCGAGTACGATTGCGAACATAGCAAAAGAGATAAGGGAGGGGAAATAACCGTGGCAAGTTTTACGCAGGAACAACTGAATGCCATTAACGCGCAAGGCAAAACGATTGTTTCCGCCTCCGCAGGAAGCGGCAAAACGACGGTTATGATTGAAAAGATTATCCGCCTTATCGAGTCGGGCTCGGGCGTGGACGAGTTGCTTGCCGTAACCTTTACCAAAAAAGCGGCGTCGCAAATGAAAGAAAAGCTTTCCAAGGCGTTAATTGAAGGAATCAACCGCGAGGGGGTAACGCCCGAACGACGCTCATTTTTGAAAAAACAGCTTGCCGAAACTCCCAGCGCGGATATTTCCACGATACACTCTTTTTGCGCAAAGCTGCTTCGCACCCATTTTTTTACGGCGGGCGTGGATAATGCGTTCCGCGTGATTGGCGGGGACGACGCCGAGGGTACGGCGCTTAAAAATGCGGCTTTGGACGAGCTGTTTGAAGAAGGCTACGAGCAAAAAGAGGAAAAGTTTTATCATCTTCTTTCCGTGTATTGGAGAAAGAAAAGCGACAAGACCTTGCGCAAGCTTTTTCTAACCGCGTACGAGCATTTGAGAAACCGTGCCGATTATCGGGAGTATTTGAAAAATTGCAAAGGTTACGACGAGGATACCTTTGATAAGATTTGCGCTGACTTGAAGAAAAAGTTGGACGAAAAGTGCGTATATTATCGCGAACTTGTCGAGGACGAACGCGCGTACTTTCTTGGCTTTGAGGGAAGCGGTCAGCTTGCCCTTTGCGAGGAGCTTATTGACCTTTTAGAGCAAACGGTAAGCGCAAAGGACTATTTTTCCGCTTGCGCCGTGCAAAAGCCGAAATTTAGCGTTAACCGTTCGTCCAAAAAGGACAGCGCGGAAAAGCTATTGCATATTCAGCGTTTGGCGTTTTTGAAAGGGCGCATCGTCAAGATTTACGACGACGAGCTTTCCAAAACCAAAACGCGGGAGGAAGAGCTTGCAAATTTCCTGCGCTCAGGAGAAACGGCGGAGGCGCTTGGCGAATACCTGCTCCGCTTTGATGATAAATACGAGGCGCTCAAAGCGGATAGAGGGGTGCTTGATTATAATGACTTGGAGCATAAAGCGCTTGCCCTTTTGAGTAACGAGGAGGTTGTACAAGAGCTCAGGCAAAAATACCGCTACGTGTTTGTGGACGAGTATCAAGACGTCAATCCCGTGCAAGAGGAGTTAATTTCCCGTTTGAGCGGGGAGAACCTGTTCCTTGTCGGCGACGTCAAACAGGCGATTTACGGGTTTAGAGGGAGCAAGTCCCGCTTCTTCGTGGAAAAACAGCAAGAGTTTGAAAACGGCGATGGACAAAACTTGTTTATGACCCGCAATTTCAGGAGCGCGGATAAGGTGCTCGACGCGGTCAATGCACAGTTTTCCTTGGCCATGACGCCCAAGACCTGTTCGGTGGACTATGCCCGCGATTCCCGCATGGAGAAGGGGGGCAGGTATGAGCCGAATAGCGGTAAGGTAAGTATACACTTCGTCGGCAAGGAAGAAAAAAAGCCCGCCGAAAAGCGCGGGGTGTACTCGGTAAAGGCGCAGGCGGGAAAACGGGCGGCAGAGGAAAGCTTGCTTGCAAAAATCATTCGCGCGATTATCGAGGACGAACGGCATAATCAGTTTTTCGACCCCGACACGGGGGAATACCGCGCCGTGAGGTATGCGGATATCGCCGTGCTTTCGCGCAAAAAACAGGGGCAAATTGCCCGCACTGTAGAATCGCTTGCGGCGGAGGGGATACCCGTCAATGCCGCGGCTGCTGTAAATATTTGCGAGTTTACAGAAATCAAAGCCTTGATTGACTTGCTTTCACTGATCGATAACGGGGCGCAGGATATTGCGCTTTGCAGCGTCCTTCTTTCCGCAGTAGGAAATTTGACGGCGGACGATTTGACGGATATTCGTTTGGCGTATAAGGACGAGAAGTTTTTTAGAACGGCATGCAAACGTTACGCCGCAGAGCAAAAGGACTTCTTGGCACATAAGCTGAAAAAGTTTTACACTTATTTTGAAGAACTTCGTGTGCTTTCCCGTGTGTTGGACGTGGGAGAGCTGCTTACCCGTATCGTTTCGCAAACGAGAATGGAAAGCGACCTGCTTGCACGCACAAACGGTGTGGCTGCGGTCAAGCGTATACGCCGTTTTATCGAAGAGGCAGGCTCGCCCGAGCCCCTTTGTGTGCATGCCTTTTTGGATAGATTGCGCGATTTGGGTTATAAGATTGAATATAGCGAAAACGGCGGCGAGGATTCGGTCAAGGTGCTTACCATGCATTCGTCCAAAGGATTGGAATACCCTATCGTCATTTTGGATAATCTAAGCGCGCCTTTCCGCGGTATTGATAGAGATGAAGTGGAGGTGGAGGAAAAGTACGGGCTTGCGCCTTACGCCTTCGACGAGGGTAGCATGACCAAGTCCACCACCCTTCTTCGGCGTTTGCACGAGCAAAACGAGGCGGAAAGCTCCCGCGCGGACGGTTTGAATTTGTATTACGTAGCGCTCACCCGCGCGAAGTACGGCTTGCATATGGTTTTCGAAGGCCCTACGGCGATGCCGGACGTAAGGTTTGCCCGCTCTTTTGCCGAATTTACCGATTTCTCCGTTTGGCAGGAATACGTCGTGGAGGATAGTATGGCGGAAATCCCTAAGCAGGAGCGCACTGCGCTTGTATTCCGTCCCGATGAGGAGTTGGCAAGAGAAATCATGCGTGCGTTTTTGTGGGAATATTCCTTTGAGGGGTTGGAAAACTTGCCGGCAAAAAGCTCGGCGACGCAACTCCTTGCAAAACCTGTTTACGGCGAGGAAGACGATATGCAGACCTTCTTTGACGAGGATGAGGAGTACGATAAAAAGGGCGCGACGAGCAAAGAGGCGGGTATTGCCTACCATGCTTTTTTGGAAAAATTCGATTTCTCATTGCTATATGGCGGCGAGGGGAACTTGATAGAAAAACCGCTTTTGCAAGAGCTTATCAAAAGGCAAAACGGCGGGGACATGGGCGAGATGAATGAAGATAAGCTTGTGGAAATTTTGTCTAACCCCGTGTTTAGAAGCTTGCAAGGCAAGCGGCTGTATAAAGAGCAAAAATTTCTTGTATCCTTGCCGATTGCGGACACCTATGCAAAGAAAGAGGGCGTGGATAATGTGCGGCTTGGGGAAAATCAAGAGGAGATTATCTTCCAAGGCGCGATAGATCTTCTTGCCGTGGGTGAGGACGGCGAAGTGCAAATCATCGATTATAAATTCTCCCGCGGGGGCGCGGAATATCTTAAAAAGCACTACGCACCGCAGCTGGATTTGTATCGAAGAGCGGTTTCCAAAATTATGCGTATCCCCTTGGAGAAAATCCGTTGTTCCATTGTCAGCCTCTACTACGGATTTCAAGTGGATTTCAAGTTTTGACGCGCTTTGACAAAATTTTCGAAAATATGAAAAAATGCGAGCCTCCTTTTTGGGAAAAACCTAAAAGGAGGCTTTGTATATGTGGATTTTTGAGTGGTTATACGGCGTTTATGCTGAGGAGAAGATATTGCTTGTCGTTACTTTGATTGCCGCAGGTACGCTACTGCTGGGGGTGCTGCTTGGGTATTTTTTGGACAATGCAGGCTGTTTTGCCGCTATGTCCGCGCTTGTTTTGGGCGCTGCGTTCATCGCGCTTGCCGCACTGATAGAAAGCTCGGTTACAAGACTGATCGGGGGCGGGGTATTGTTTGTTTTTACAGGCTGTACCTATCTTTTTTTATCGGGTTTATTGGGAATAAAAAAACGGGTTGCCGAGCGCAGAGCAAAGCGCGCGGAATTACGGCGGAGATTGCAATTTACCCTGCCTGATAAAGAAAACGTATTTGTCCGTACAAGGTTGAATACCGTTTTGAAACCTGAGGAGGAGAGCGGGGAAGAACCGCCCTTAAAGCTTGCCTACGCAAGTGCGCTTTTGAAAAAATTGAAAGAAGCTCCGTTATCCCCTGCCGAACGCTTACAAGCGAACGAGTTGGAAAACGCCTTCTCTTTATATTTACAAAAGGAGGGGTGGACGACGGGAGATCTTCGCGCCGTCAATGATTTGTGTTCGTTCTTGATTAAGCTTTCGGCAAAGTACGCCGTTTAGAGCTCTATGCGAAACGGGGGTAGAGAAAGAGTAAGGTTGATCAAAGCCCGACGTTCAATCGCCGCCCGTAAAACGGGCTTGGTAACCACACCGTCTTTTTTGCCGTCGATAAGAGAAAGATAAGGGGCAGGTATGCGTTGACCTAAGGGATAGGGCTGTTCTTTTTTGAGAATAACCGCATCCGAGCAGGCATAAAGCGAGGTCGCGGAAAAGCGTTCCTCGCGGTCGGTGATAAGTGCAGTCGTTATAAAATTCTGCATTTGCAAATCGGCAACTTTTCCAAGGTATCCGCCCTCGAACGAATAGACGGGCGCGCCTAAGAAGATTTTTGCGCAGGACTTGGGGTATACCGCCCTAAGTCTTATAAGGCGGATTGCATCGTCAACGGTTTGTATTGCGGTTACGCCAACGGCAAAATCGGGTGCGGATTGCGTAGCGGTGCTTGCGCAAAGCAGGTATTTTACGGCGTAGGTTTTCAAGGAAATCCCAACCCCTCGGCAAACGCCTTGGAAGCTGTCGCCTACGAGAATAGGCTTATCAGTGATATCTTTCAGTAACATAAAAAACTCCTTTTTTTCTCATGATAAAATAGAAAACCGCGCGAAAAAAGAGGAGTGCGGACTTTTTTCGTCGAAATTTGAAAAAAGTTCTTAAAAGGGTATGAAAACGCTTGCCAAAAGCAAAAAAGTTTGATAAAATAACGCACGTAAAGTGAACGGTAAGTTCTACATTTTGGGGCGTCGCCAAGCGGTAAGGCAACGGACTCTGACTCCGTCATTCGGGTGTTCGAATCACTTCGCCCCAGCCAAAAAAATCGACAAGTTTCGACTTGTCGATTTTTTTATTCAAGCCGCAGGCTTGGTATGGAATCACGCGCAAGCGTGTATGGTATTGCCAAAGGCACATGGCATCACCAAAGGTGTATTTTCTGCGGCTTGATTCCATACCGTCTTGCAACGGATTCCATACAATGCTTTGCATTGATTCCATACACGCCTCACGGCGTGATGTGGCGCACGAGTTCAAGTCCATACAAAAACTCACGAAAATATCTTTTTTGTCCGCCCTTCACAAAATGGGCATTTTAGCGGTTTTTTCGTTAAAAATGCCCGTTTTTTTGTGCCTTTTTAGCGATAATACGTGGGTTTGGGGAGTAAAATCGGGCTAAAATTAGGTTAAAAATTATAGAAAAATTTCAGTCCTTCTTTGTGTAGATAAGCCTTGGATAAATCGTTTGAGGAAATCTCTATATTATAGCCGCGCTTACCGATTTGCCGTTTAATAAGCTTTACTTATTTAATAAACTGTCCGAAAGTTCAAAAATTTGCTTTGCATATTTGTTTTTTCTTCTCTTGAGTATTGCATTAAAAATAGGGTACGTGGTAAGGGTAAGAGCAATCCCAACAAGCCCAACACCAACGCCAAGCACCATACTATTGCCAATCACTTTCATGGCTAAACACATACCCGTGCCAAGCACTAAAGAGGAAATAGAACCGTAAACGTAAGCAAAAATTTGAGCAGGGCGTTTTACCTTTCTGTCAAGCGCTTTTAATTCGTCAAATTTGGTAATCGTTCTCGGCGTATAGCTCGCGCGGATTCGTTCAATCGTTTTCGTTTCAGTAGTCATTTTGTAGTTCTCCTTATTTCGTTTTACTTTGTACTTATAGTATACGAAAGGGTTGTTTGCGTTTTAATAAAATACTGTAAGCAGTTTGATAATGTTTTGTAAAGGTTTTGTAAAGAATAAAAAATCGGGCGTTTTTCGCCCGATTTTTCTTATACCAAACTCGTTTTCTTTAATATCAAATTGCTGATTGCGCCCAAGCCTGCCCCAAACCCTAAGCTGCCTACTAAGCATAAAAGGATATGGATGAGCCCTGCGTCAAGCGGACTTGCGATAGAAATCATCATAAACAGGAACATACCGATACCAAGCGAAAGGCATATAGCAAGCCACGTTTTTTGTTTACCGATAACGCTCATGGTTAAGAAGATAGAAACAAAAATGGGTACGAGCAATACTTTCGTAAGAATGGAACAAAACAAATTAAAAGAGTTAAATCCAACCATTTCAAAGGGAAGGCTAGAAACTCCGCCCCCGATAAGAGCGCCAAGCACAAATGCCAAAATCATTGCCGCGCCGCCGATAGACCCGACGAGCGTTTTGGAAACGACGTAATCGCTCTTTTTCGCACGGACGGTAAAGAGGTTTTTCGCGTAACCGCTTCTAAAATCCTCGCAAACGAATACGCAAACCAACGCCGCTATCGCAAAGTACATCATATTGATATTGCACATGCTTACGAGGTCCATACTCATACCTGCCCCCGTGCTATCTCCTGAAGCGCTGACCGAACCGAGGATTTGCCAAACGTAATCGAAGCCTTTCATGACCGTTTGTTCCCCCGTTTGCGGATTCGTGCTGACCGTTCCGTCCATCATGGTGGTCATCACCAAAATGAGAATGGGCACGACAAACGAAATCCCTACCATAATGTAAAAGAAAGGGCTGATAAACAGTCTTTTCGTATCTACCTTCAGCATACTTTTTACTCTTTTAGAAAATCCCATATTATCTTGCTCCTTTGCCATTCATAAGGTCGATATAATATTCTTCCAAGCCGATTTTATCCGTTTTGATTTCGTTTACGAGCATGCAATTATCGTACAAATAGCTAACGATTTCTTCGGGCGTAGTTTGGTCGTAAACACGGATAAAGCCGTTTTCGTCTTCTTCTACGCGTACATATTTACGGTTCAAAAGCGCCTTTGCAAGTTCCTTTTGTTTCACGCCGACGGAGATAAAGGTGCGGCAGCTGTTTTCGAGCTCTTCCGCCGTCATTTCAGCAATCATTTTCCCCCCGCGGACGATACCGTAGTGGGTTGCAATTTTTTCCAACTCGCCCAAGATGTGCGAGGAAATGACAATCGTTGCGCCGTGGTTTGCAATGTCCACCAAGACCTCGCGCATAATGCGCATGCCGTCTGCGTCCAGTCCGTTAATCGGCTCGTCTAAAACGAGCAGTGCAGGATTGCCAAGCAGCGCCATGGCAATACCGATACGCTGTTTCATACCCAACGAGCAATTCTTATATTTATTGCCCGCCGCGCCTTCCATGCGGACGAGGGTCAACATTTTCCGTATTTCTTCTTCGGGATTTTGGATATCCAAATTCGCCGCTTGCAGCATCAGGTTGTTCCAAACGGTCATATTTGGAAAACAGCCGGGGCTTTCAATTAAGACGCCGATTTTCGCTCTAACCTCGGCGTCGGTATGGTCTTTGCCGTAGAGCTTTACACTGCCGCCCGAAGGGTGGATAAGCCCGCAAATAATCTTTTCCGTCGTGGATTTTCCCGAACCGTTTTCCCCGATAAACCCGTATATGCTACCCTCGGGCACGGTCATATTCAAGCCTTGAAGAGCTTGTTTTTCCCCAAAATTTTTGGTTAAATTTCTTATTTCAATAGCGTTCATAGCGTTCTCCTTAATAGACGTCGCTGTTCTCTAAAATATGCGTGCCCAAAACGTTATAGATACCCGTCCACGCCACGGACACAACCAAGCAAACGACCACCGACCAAATATTACTCGACAGGCAGGCGTACACGGACGAGCCGTACAGGAATACGTTCAAAAGAGGGGTATTGCCGGCGATAGAGCCCACGGCGATAACCAAAATACCCGTTCCAAAGAAGAAAGACGAGGCAATCGATACGCCGAAATACTTTCTAAAAATGATATTTAAGAAGGTGTAAAGGCTTGCCCAACCCAAGCTCATAATCATTTTGCCGAGGATTGCGCAAATGAGATTGCCTGCGTTTGCCGCAAAGGAGGTTTGTGTAAGCGCGCCCGCTACGATACCGCCGAATAAGTACGTAACGCACATACATACCATTGCAAAGGCGCAGGTTAAGGATTTGCTGATCATATAATCCTGCTTTTTCGCATGCGTTGTAAAGAGCTGTTTTACGTAACCGCTTTTGTAATCGTGCCCGATAAATATGGAAACCATAATCCCGCCGAAAATGAATACCATATTCATGTTTGCGTATTTTTCAATCCCCTCAAAGCCGTAGATAGGGGTATCGGCTGCAATCGCCTGCCAAACGTTGGTAAAAAGCGGCTGCGCAGGTTCTCCATTCGGTCCTGCCATACCCGTCATGGCGATGAGCATGGCGGGAATAATTGCGGCTATGCCTAAGAAGATATAAAAGAGAGGGGTATGGAATAAGCGGTAAAAGTCTACACCGAGCATACCCTTGATTCTTTGCTTAAAGGTAGGGGATTCAAACGTTAATTGCTTTTCCATATCACTCGTTCTCCTTTTGGCTCATCAGCTCGACGTAATATTCTTCTAAGCCGATTTTATTTTTCTTGATTTCATTGACCACGTAACCTTTTTTGATAAGGTATTCTACGATTTCTTCGGTGTTGTCTACGTCGTAAACGCGGAGATACTCCTCTTCTAAGCGCACGGAAGGGTACTTTTCCTTTAACGCTTGCAAGGCGCCCTGCATATCTGCGGTTTTCAAGGAAGTGAACACGCGTGCACGGTTTTCCATATCCTTTGCGGAAAGCTCCATAATCATTTTTCCTTGACGGATAATGCCGTAGTGGGTTGCAATCTTTTCCAACTCGCCTAAGATATGCGAAGAAATCAAAACGGTACAGCCGTAGGTCTTTGTAATATCTACGAGGATTTCCCGCATAATCCGCATCCCGTCAGTATCCAAACCGTTAATCGGCTCGTCTAAAATGAGCAGGGCGGGTTCGCCAAGCAGTGCCATCGCAATCCCGATGCGTTGTTTCATGCCAAGGGAACAGCTCTTAAACTTGATAAATTTACTCTCTTCCATGCGTACGATTTTAAGTACGCGGTCGATTTCTTCTTCGCGGTTTTCAAGTCCTAAATTGATCGCCTGCATCATCAAATTTTGATACACGCTAGAGCCCGGGAAACAGCCCGCGTTTTCGATAAGCGCGCCGATTCGAACGCGCACGCCTGCGTCCGTGTAATCCCTGCTAAATAGCTTAATTTCGCCGCCGTCGGGGACGAGGTGTCCGCAAATGAGCTTTTCCGTTGTGGACTTACCCGAACCGTTTTCCCCGATAAACCCGTATATGCTGCCCTGCGGGACGGTCATATTCAAATTGTTCACGGCGTACATACCGCGAAAGCTCTTTGAAAGA
>JAZUQM010000050.1:0-8762 GCA_045605705.1 Candidatus Scatosoma sp. | reverse complement strand
TGGCTACGATCCGACTTAGCCCTTGGCAACGCCCTTGGAAAACACCGTCTTCCCTGCACCCATGTCCCCGTCCAAAAGGACGACGTCGCCCGCCTTTAAGGTCTTTGCATATTCTTGCGCAAAGGCTTCCGTTTCCTCGCGCGATCTTGAAATATAAATTGCCATGTCTTTATTATAATACCTATTAAAATTTTTTGCAATTAAATCTTTAAGTGTTTCAAAAAATTTGACAATCTCTTATAAAGAAGCACGGTTAAAAGCCCTATCGACACCGTTTTAATCAAATTGAATGCAACGATAAGCCAGAACCCTTCCGCAAACACTGCCGCTCCCTCTGCGCCCAAAAAGAGCGGAAAGGTGATAAAGCGGTTGACAAGCAACGCCGCGCCCGTGCCGATTAGGCACGCCCCGACAAGGGTGATAATTACCGTCTTTATCCCCTTTTTGTATTGGTACACGATAGAGGGCAGCAATATGTACGCGCTGGTCATGAGCATATTGGCAAGCTCGCCCACTCCCCCCGTGCTCCCTGCCATGATACGCAGGGTTTCCTTTAATACGCACACGATAATCCCCTCAATGGGCCCAAGCAAAAAGGAAATGAGCAGGATAAACACGTTGCCAAAGTCTAATTCCAAGAAAAATACGGGGCTTGCAGGGAAAATTGCAAAGCTTAAAAGGCTTACGGTAAACGACAGCGCAACGAAAATCGCCATAAGCGCAAGACGCTTTGCCGTAAACCGTTTTTTAATGCTTGAACGTATACCTGTACCCTTCTTTTGTTCTTCTTCCATGATTATACCTCTTTATCAAGCGGGAACGTTACGTAGAAGGTACTGCCCTTCCCTACCTCGCTTTCTACCCCAAATTGCAAATTGTGGCGTTCTAAAATCGTCTTGACGATAGAAAGCCCCAAACCCGTACCTCTCACAGGGCGTTTATGAGTTTCCTTGGAGCGGTAATACCGGTTCCAAATTGTGGAAATTTCTTCCTCCTTAATCCCCTTTCCCGTATCCGTTACCGAAAAACGGAAAGCGTCTTCCCCCTCTTTTTTAAGACGGATATATACCGTTTTATCCAAGCCCGTATAATTGATTGCATTGCTGATAAGGTTGTACAGCACCTGCCCGATTTTGCCTTTATCCGCGCGCGTAAACAAGCCATCGTCGATATCCGTTTCAAAACGGTACCCCGCCGTTTCACGCAAATAAGAAAATCTATCCAGCATTTGATAGGTGTATGCGGACATATCAAATCTACTCATCTCCAAGGCAGCTATGCCCGAGCTGATTTTGGATAAATCCAAAACGTCGTTGACAAGGGAGGACAGCCTGTCTGCCTCGTCCACAATGACAATTGCGTGCTTGTTACGCTTTTCGGGGATATCCCCTGAAATTTCCATAATCATGGACGCGTACGCCTTAATCATCGTTAAGGGGGTTTTGAAATCGTGCGAAACGTTGGCGATAAGCTCCTTTTGCATACGGTCGGTCTTGGACAGCTCGTCCCTTGCAAAGTTCAAGGTTTTGGCAAGCTCGGCAAGCTCCTTGCAATAGTCCCCGCCATAGAAATCGACGTCGAAATCCCCACGGCCAAGCGCGCCCGCTTTCTTGGTAATTGCGGCAATAGGCTTGGTTAAAAGCCCCGACACAGCGCTGGTTATAGCAAAAGACAGCACAAACACGAATACGGAAATCAAAATCATGCGCACGTTCATGCTTGCAGCCGCCGTTTTCATAAGCTCCAACGAACTGCTAACGTACAAATACCTCTCCGTGCCGGGCGTTACAAGCCTGGACCCGTACACGTACTCCTCCTCCGTTTCATATACGGCAAAACCGCCGTCCGCTTCGTTCAATTCCTCCAAAAGCAGCTCCAGCTTACCTGAAAAATCCCGCTCCTCTTGAAGCTCGGGGGCGGCGGGGTCAAAATTTTGCTCCTGCGGAAAAATCACCTCACCCGAAGCGTTAAGCACGTATACGCTAACGCCGTAGCTTTGCGCAAGGTAACGCAAGTATCCGCTGTAATTCCCGCCCGTCCAAGACGGCAGCTCTCCAGAGCGCAAGCTCGCCTCGATTTTCGCGCCGTTTTCACTTACCTTTCGCGCCGCCTCTTCCTTATAGGAGCGGACGAAAATAAACCGCTGCATAAGCGAAGAAAACAAAACGATAAACAACGAAAGCGCGGTAAATACCGTCCACAGCAAAAAGTATATGCTGGTGCTTCTTATCTTTTTACGGAACACCTGTCGGCGTCTAAACCGACGTACGTGCCGTTTTTTTATAGATTTTTCTCCGTCCTTCATTATTCCTCGAATTTATATCCAAGCCCGCGCAGGGTAACGATAAATTTGCGGTATTCCTTTAAGTTACCGCGCAGCATTTTAACGTGCGTATCCACCGTTCTATCGTCGCCGTAAAAGTCAAATCCCCATACGTCGTAAAGGAGCTTTTCTCTCGTTAAAGCAATCCCCTTGTTGCGGATGAGGTAAAACAACAGCTCGTATTCCTTAGGCGTAAGCTCGGCTTTCTCCCCGTCAACGTATACGTTCCTGCCCGCCATGTCCACGTGCAAGCCCTCGAATTTGAGAATTTCGTTGCCTACGGGCTTGGCCTGACGGCGTTTAGTTACCGCGTTGATACGCGCCATAACCTCTTTGGGCGAAAAAGGCTTGGTTACGTAATCGTCTACCCCGATTTCAAAGGCGAACAGTTTGTCGTATTCCTCACCTCGCGCCGATAACATGATGACGGGCACGTCCTTGGTCTTTTTAATTTCCTTGACCGCCGAAAAACCGTCCAAATGCGGCATCATCACGTCCATAAGTACGAGGTCGTAATCATTCTCTCTGCAAAGGCGCACCGCTTCCATGCCGTCCTCTGCCTCAAACGCCTCGTTCCCTTCAAATTCCACGTACTCGCGTAACACCGCGCGAATCATTTCCTCATCGTCCACAATCAATATTTTCATATGTATCTCCCCCTTTGGAAAAGTCTTCGTATATACTATAACCGTATTCTATCACTTTTAAGTGATAAGCAGATGAAAATTAATTCATTATAGCATTTTTTTCGCGTCTTGTCAAGGATTCCGCCCCACAGTAGGAAATAGGAGCAAATAATATACTTTTTGGAGCAAATAATGGGTTTACTTTTCCTTTTATTTGTGATATAATGATTATCGTATCGAAAAATCATCATCAAACACGGTACACAATAAGATTATCCAACCAAAGGAGTATGTGATGAAGAAGTTTAAGAAATCTTTGTTGGCAGGCTTGATGGCGTCCGTTATGGCGTTTTCCATGGCGTCCTGCGTCGTCGATCAAACGGGGACGAACACCGCCCCCAATTCCAAAAGCTGGCTTACGGGCAACGGTAAGCCCAGCGCAAGCCAGGGTATAGACGGGACTATGTATTTAGACCAAGAAACGTATGACGTTTACTACCGCGAAAACGGACAATGGAAACACATTGGCAATATCAAGGGCGAGGACGGACAGCCGGGTGAACCGGGTAAAGACGGTGAGGAAGGTGAAATCGGCCCTATGGGACCTACGGGTGCACCGGGTCCCGCAGGTGAAAATGGCGAAGACGGCGAAGACGGAAAAGACGGAGCAACCGATATCTATATGAACGAGGACGGATACTGGGTAGTAAACGGCGAAGTACAGTACGGTCAAAGACTTTCGCAACAGCTTACTACTTACGGAAGTACCAGCTCTCCCGTATCGAAAGCCCGCATGGGAATTTATTCCTCTATCAAAATGAAAGCAGGCACGAAGATTACCTTTAAGGGCGATATTTCCAAGTACATATGGACGGCAAACGAGTGTTCTTCCACCGTTATACAATACGCAAGCATTTCCCGCGACGCAGGCTGGAACATAGCCCCTAAAAGCGGGGATTTGGGCACAGGTTGGATTTCCGAAACGGAATACGTTTTGCAATCCGATTGCTACCCGGCTATCGTAGTCGCTCGCCCTACCGACATGCCCAACACCTCTGACTTGGAAACCCTTACCGATGATGAAGTTATCGCCTTAAATTCCTGGGTATATATTGACGGAGAAAAAGCAGAAGACGTTTCCCCTACCCTCGCAGGCACGCTTACCGAAGCAGAGTGGGCTGCGCAACCCGTTCACTACGGAAGTATGGCTTGGCTAACCAAGAAGCGCGCACGCATATCCCTTTCCATGAGAATGGCAGCCGGTACGACCATCACCTTTGACGGGGATAGCAACTATGAGTGGGCAATGGTGGAAACCCATACCAAAACGGTGATCACCGAACAATCTATCGACGTTAAAAACACGCCGTCGGATACGTCGGATGACGTGAAGAAAAAAACCAACTACCTCGATTCGAGTTGGCTTTCGACCAACAGCTACACAACCGTCGTTGACGGCGCATATCCCGTCATTACCGTTAAAAGAAAAGATAATGCAGATATTTCCGCAGATGAACTGAACGATCTTAAATCCCACTTCACGGTGAGCGGAGAAAAACGCGACCTGAACGAGGTTAATCGCACGGTAGAACAAAAGGACTACGCCGTAAAAGCAATCAACCATAGAGGCTACAACTGTTTTGCCCCTGAAAACACCCTGCCCGCTTATGAATTATCCGCTAAAAAGGGATATAAATACGTAGAGTGCGACGTGGAATTTACAAGCGATATGGTACCCGTTCTTCTCCACGATGAATACATTGACAGAACCTCAAACGGCTCGGGCAATATTCACAATATGACCTTGAAACAAGCCCGTCAGTACGATTACGGCAGTTGGACGGCTAACCCGGCATACTACGGAACGAAAATCCCTACCTTGGAAGAATTTATCGTGCTTTGTAAAGAGCTCAATCTTCATCCGTATATCGAAATCAAGTGGACCTCCTACAACATCACCGCGCAGCACGCAAAGCTTATGGTAGATATCGTGAAAAAGCACGGTATGGAAGACAACGTTACTTGGATTTCCTTCAACTGGCAATGGCTGTCCTTAATCGCCGATCAGGACAACACGGCAAGACTTGGTATTGTTAAAAAAGATGAGCTTACCGACGAGCATATCAACCAAGCGAAAACCTTGAAAACCAAGACGAGCGGCGAAGTGTTCATGGACGTATACCATACGCAAGGCAGACCCGGCGCGGTATCTCTTACCAAAGCCAAAGCAGCCGGCATTCCTTTGGAAGTATGGACTGCGGACGGCGAAGAAAATATCAAGGCGCTTGACGCGTACGTAACGGGCGTAACGACCGAATGCTCCAACGTTGGTAAAATCCTTGAAGGCTAAAGCATCAAAACTTATAACAAGACCTGCGGTTACATGTAGCCGCAGGTCTTCTTTTTATTCAAATTCTTCAAAATTGCGTATACCGTCCTCTCTCGGCATGGGCGGAGTAGGACAGCCCCGTTTATCGCAGCCGCCCTTTTTGGGCATGCCTACGTTAACGAGAATGACGTCCTCACCGATTTTGACAATATTTTTAAGCTCGATAAACAGCTCGTTTTTCTTAAAGCTTAGCCCTTTTCCGCTCGGCACGATTAGCCCTATCCATCGATTATCGGGATAACACAGTACCACGTCGCACACTTTCCCAAGTTTTCTTCCGTCCTGTGTGTTTACCACCTCTTTTGCACGAAGTTCCAAAAAACTAACTTGCATATACTCACCCCACATACTATTAGTATATGCTGCACGTATCAAAAAGGTGTTAGGAAATATTCAATCGAATATTATTGAGTGCGTTTTTTTCAAGACGGGATACCTGCGCTTGGGAAATGCCCACTTCTTGAGAAATCTCCGTCTGGGTTTTTCCCTCATAATAACGCAAGAACAGTATCTTCTTTTCCCTCTCGCCCAGCTTTTCCATCGCCTCGCTAAGGGCAACGTGCTCCGTCCAAATTTCATCCGTGTTTTTCTCGTCCGTTAGCTGATCCATAAGCAGTAGGGTATCTCCCGATTTATTATACACGGGCTCGTAAATGGAAACGGGGTCGGAAATGGCGTCAAGCGCGTATACAACCTCGCGCTCTGCCACCTGCAAGGCGTTTGCAATCTTTTCTATCGTCGCCTCCTCATCCCTGCTTTCAATCTCCTCCCGCGCCTTTAGCACTTTATATGCCATATCTCGAATCGAACGAGATACACGCAACGAATTTCCGTCGCGAAGATAACGTTTAATCTCGCCGACAATCATAGGCACGGCATAGGTGGAAAACTTTACCCCGACCGACAAATCAAACCCGTCGATTGCTTTAATCAGCCCTACACAGCCCGCCTGAAAAACGTCGTCCACGCCGAGGTTTTTGATACGAAACCGCTTGACTAGCGAAAGTACCAAGCGCATGTTCCCGATAATAAACTTATCCCGCGCCTGCTTGTCCCCTTGCTTTAAGCGTGCCATAAGCTCTTCGTTTTCCTTTGCCGAAAGCTTGGGCAAGCCCGAAGTATCCACGCCGCAAATTTCCACTTTTTGCATACTACTTCACCTCCTATACGGTATGTAGGACGGTGGCATGGTTGAGATGAGTATGCGCCAAGTATTATATTTTTATTCCATTTTCAAAAGGAAAATAATTGCACGCTGATTTTAATAGCCCCCCGCTAAAATTATTTATATCGAAATAAAGCGAAAAGATTTGCTTTTTGTGCATTTGTATGTTATACTTACCCTGATAAGCATATACGGAGGTTTGCCATGTCGACGAGTGAACAAAAATCCACTAATAGAATTTTTGCCTTTGACGTATTAAGGATTATTGCAATTTTTTGCGTTATTACCATTCATACTATAGGTGGTTTCGTTTCTGGGCCATATTCCGTTAATTCTATGGAATTTATTTTAGGAAATATTTTCGTAAGCTTTGCTCGCATCGGGGTTCCCATTTTTGTAATGCTTTCAGGGGCACTAATGCTAAATGAGGAAAAACAGGTTTCCACTAAAAAACTCTTGAAACGTAGTTGTCAGCTTTTTTTAGTGTTTTTGGTATGGTCAATTTTTTACGCACTTTTTCATAAAATAGTTCTCCCCCTCTATGAAGGAGAAAGTATCGTCTTAAACGATTTTTTATCTGCCTGTATTCAAGGACATTATCATTTATGGTATTTACCCATGATAATAGGGCTGTATTTACTGACGCCTATCCTCCGTTTATTTGTAAAAAAAGAAAATTCTAAATACATACTCTATCTCATACTGTTAGGCTTAATTTTTCAATTTTTCTCTTTCGACTTAAATTACTTAATTGAAAAAATTACAGGCAAAAGCGTCGTTTCGGGATATTTTAATAAATTTCAGCTGTCCGCTGTAAAGGGTTATATTACCTATTATTTGATCGGCTGGTATATCGTTAATATCCCTCTCAAAAAAAGTTTTAGAAAAATTTTATATGCATTAGGTATCCTTTGCACTTTATTTATTGTCTTAGGTATGCAATTTATATCTACAAACGAAAATAAAGCTTACGGTTTTTTCTATACGGAAACCTCTTTGCACGTGCTTATTTACGCCGTAGCTGTATTTGTTTTCGTATATTATTTACTTCAGCAAAAAGAAAACCCTAAGTGTGCAACTTTTATCCAACAAATGGCAAATTTGACCCTCGGGGTTTATTTGTTACACGTATTGATTTTAGAGATACCGGATATGTTCCTCCAAACAAACAACGTCTATCTCCAAATTCCATTAAACTGGATTTTAACAACCGTGATTACTTTTGCTCTTATATGGGTCGCAACGAAAATCCCTATCGTAAACAAATTTATAAAATAACTTTTACTCCTCTTGATTTTTCAAGAGGAGTTTTTATTCCATTTTTGCGATTTCTTTTTTTAGACGGAGAATGATTTTTTTCTCTAAACGGGATATGTAGCTTTGAGAAATTCCCAAAAGGTCGGCAACGTCCTTTTGCGTCATTTCCTCTCCCCCGCCGAGCCCAAACCGCAAAAACATGATTTTGCGTTCTCTCTCGCTTAACTTTTTAAGCGCCTCTTTCAACTGTTCTTTTTCCGCATTGGATTCTATATCCCCGTACACCGACTCCGCAGAGGTGCCTAAGACGTCGGACAAAAGCAGTTCGTTTCCTTCAAAATCCGTATTCAACGGCTCATCGAAGGATATCTCGCTTTTGAGGCGCGCAGTACGGCGCAAATACATTAAAATTTCGTTTTCGATACACCGCGAAGCGTAGGTCGCAAGCTTGATATTCTTGTCCGTCTTAAAGGAGTTGATTGCCTTGATAAGTCCTATCGTACCGATAGACACCAAATCATCGTTATCCACGCCCGTGTTTTCAAACTTGCGGGCAATATATACCACTAAACGAAGATTGTGCTGAATCAGCTCCGCCTTTGCTCTTTCCTTTTCCTCCTCCAAGGCAAGTAAGCGGAGCATTTCCCCCTCCTCCTCGGGAGAAAAGGGCAACGGCAAAGCCTCCCCGCTTCCGCAAACGTAGTCCACCAAACATTCCTGAGATACTATACCCGATAAAAATTTCCGTATCAAGCTAATCCATTTCATAAGTTCCTTTCTCCTTCAAAAGCTCCGCGCTTAACAGTACTTTATACTCCCTCGATAGCATATGCCCGCCAACGGCGAAATATGCCCGCTTTTTCGCGCCGTTTACCTCAATTTCTCCCTCGTAAAGGGCTACCGTCTTCCTACCTGCAAGGGTGGATATAGCAAGCTCCTTTGATACCTGCCCCAAGTCGGATCGTAGCCATGTCGTTCTGTGAGCCAAGGGGTTGACTGGTG
>JAZUQM010000049.1:0-3825 GCA_045605705.1 Candidatus Scatosoma sp. | reverse complement strand
CCCGAGCATCTGGGAGCGTTTCTTTCAAAGATCACAAGGCGAATATCTATTGACAAGTTCCGCGCGCAGCACAGAGAAAAGCGCGGAGGAATAGATAACCTTGTCGCAGAGCTTAGCGAGTGCATCCCCGCAGGTACAAGCGTTACGGAGGAGTATGAAAATCAGAGGCTCAGACAGGCGCTCAATGAGTTTTTATACTCGCAGGATAAGGAAAAGCGCGTGATATTTATTCGCCGCCGTTACGAAGGTCTTGCCCGTAAGTGCGGATACCTGCGCCGCTACCTCTTCCGCAAAGCCCTTGGGTGCGTTGAGCCCCGTGCCTACCGCCGTACCGCCGAGCGCGAGCTCTTTTAGACCAGGTAAAGCAAGGGTGAGCTGCGCCTTGGCTTTTTCAATCATATTCGTCCAACCGCTAATCTCCTGCGAGAAGGCAATGGGAACTGCGTCCTGCAAGTGCGTTCTACCGCTTTTTACAATCCCTTCGTTTTCCGCCTCTAAGCGTTTGAGGGTTGCGATAAGCTTGTCCATTGCGGGGAACAGCTTATCTTCGATAGCGATTACTGCAGCAATATGCATTGCCGTGGGGAAGGTATCGTTGGAGCTTTGGCTCTTATTGATATCGTCGTTGGGGTGGAGAAGTTTCTTCCCCGCAATTTCGTTGCCGCGGTTTGCGATAACTTCGTTTGCATTCATGTTGGACTGCGTGCCGCTGCCCGTTTGCCATACGACAAGGGGGAAGTGTCCGTTCAAGGAACCGGAAATGACTTCGTCGCAAGCCGAACAAATCGCGTCTTTCTTCTCTTCAGGAAGCTTGCCAAGCTTACAGTTTGCAAGCGCAGCCGCTTTTTTCAAAATCCCGAATGCGTGCGTAATTTCACGGGGCATTACTTCGTCGCCGATACGGAAGTTTTGGTAACTTCTTTGCGTTTGCGCCGCCCAATATCTGTCTGCGGGGACTTGCATTTCCCCCATCGTGTCTTTTTCAATACGGTATTCCATTACGTTCTCTCCGATTAAATTTCAATTTGCGCGATAACGCCTTTCAACACTTCCGCGCTGTGCTTCATCTTTTCAAGCTCTTCCGCGGAAAGCTTAGGGGTAAGCGTGGTTACGATACCTTCGTTGCTGATTGCGCAAAGCGTAGAAAGTGCAACGCCCGAAATACCGTATTCACCCTCTAATACTACGGATACAGGTAAAATCGTATACGCGCTAGAGTAAATGCAGTTTACAATCTTGGTTACGCAGGCCGCGATACCGTAGAAGGTTGCGCCTTTACCTGCGATGATTTGACCGCCCGACTTCTTCACGTATTCTTCTACTTCCGCCTTATCGTATGCCTTTACGCTAACCTCGCCTTTATCCGTAAGCGTATTTTCGTATTCTTCCAAAGGGATACCCGAAATATCCGCGGTAGACCAAGCCACAAACGAGGAATCGCCGTGTTCACCGAGTACGTATGCGTGTACCTGTTGTTGGTTAACCGAATACAATTCGGAAAGGCGGGTTCTCAAACGAATACTATCCAAGGTCGTACCCGTACCGATAACGCGGTTTCTAGGCACACCCGTAATTTTGCAAAATACGTAGGTGAGTATGTCTACGGGGTTTGCTACGAACAAATACAACGCGTCGGGCGCATATTTTACAATATTGGGCGCAATACTCTTCAAAATATTAACGTTGGTCTGCGTAAGGTCGATACGAGACTGACCGGGCTTTCTGCCTACACCCGAAGTAACGATAACGATATCCGATCCCTTAGCATCTTCATACGTGCCGAAATAAATTTTCGTGGGGGAAAGATAAGGCGTCGCCTGCAAAATATCCATTGCCTCGCCTTTTGCTTTACCCTCGTTTACGTCAATAAGCACGATCTCCGCAACCGAACCCGTTGCTACCAGCGTGTACGCTACCGTAGCACCTACCGAACCTGCACCGATGATTGTAACTTTGTTGTTCATACTTTTTATCTCCCTTTTGATTGGCTAAAAGTGCTTTTACGCACAATAATACTACTATATTATATCATACTTTTTCTTTAATTCCAAGTACTTGAAAGGATTTTTATATAATTTCCAATCGCTAAATCGATAAATTTTTATCTTTTAGTCCTTTTTTTGCAATAAAAAAGCGTTTTGCCGTTAGCAAAACGCTTTTTTTTAATGGAATTATTCTTCGGTCAAAGCATTGAAAAGGAGAACGCCTCCCTCCACCAATGCAAGCAATCCGCTGACGATAAAGATAAATTTAACCGCAAGCGCCTGATGCAACAAAAGCAGCCCGCCAATCACAATGCAAATTACGGGAACCGCGTATTGCAAAAGCGTATGCAAAAGAGTATCGCAGGCAATTTTCTTTTTAATCATGCTATACAAAAGCAAGATACCGAAAATCAACAAAACTGCCGAAACGATATAAAGTACCGCCTCTACCAATACCCAACCGCAAAGAATAACGAGCGCACCAACCACAAATTTTACAACCGCAGGAGGCACTTCGCCGTTGATAAGATCGATTACGCCGAGGACAATTAAACAAATGCCTGCTATCGACATAAGAATGCCGATAAAGTTATCTTTCATGGCAATCAGCAACACGCCAACGACCATCGTAAGAACCGCCCCTGTAATCTTCTCCGATTTTTTCATGCAAACCTCGCGCGATTATTTAACGCGGCGGATTACGGCAAGACGAATATAACCGTTATTGTATCTATGCTGCGCACGGGCGCAAGGGTAAGGTTCGTCCTTACGGCACTTTCCGCAAAAGGCGTACGTACCGCACTTATCTTCCCCAGCCACAATACTGTCGTACCACTTAACGTTATCAAATTGATCTTGACGTTTTTTGAAATCCATAACCGCTCTCCTTATTATATGCAAAACGCATGCTTTTCGTTCTTTTTTTCTTATCATTTGTTATTATAATAAATTTTTATATTTTTTTCAATAGTTTTTCGACCCTTTTTCTAAAATTTTTACAAAAAAAATCAAAGACCGCGCTTTTTCTCCCCTACCTATTAGAAAAGAAACGGATTGCGGTCTTTTACGCCCCGCCTTTCCCGACGTTAGACGCCCATTCAAAGAGCGCGGGTTTTCCCCCGACGCATTGAAATCAATACTGTATTATATGAGAAAAGACGGAAAATAGTACAACTATTTTCCGTCCCCATATTAAATTTGCGAAACCCTTAAGGATGCAAATAATTCGTCGTATTTTTCCTTGGTAAAGGACATATCTCCTACCGACATAACCGTCGCCGTGCCCGCGGCAACCCCAGCGCGCAAAATTTCCGGCAGGGGCGCCCCTTTTTGCAGCTTTAATGCCGCCGCCGCAACCATACCGTCCCCCGCGCCTACCGTAGAATTGACCGCTACGTTCAAGCTCTTGCAATAATAGCTCTCTTTCCCATCCGTAATCACTGCACCCTGTCTACCCAAGGAAAGGAGCACCCGTTTTGCCCCCCGTTCCAAAAGCTCGTTACACGCAGAAAGCATCGCGTCCTTGCTGTCTATCCGCCTGCCGAGGGTATGCTCTAACTCATCAAGGTTGGGCTTTACGAGGTCCGCTCCCTTTGAAAGGGCTGCAAACATACGCTCTCCCGTGGCGTCCACAATTTTTAAGGAGCGTTTATCTACTGCCGCAGAAAGCTCCCTATAATAGCCGTCCCCCAGCCCTCTTGGCAGCCCACCCGAAAGCACGGTTACGTCGCTTTTAGCCGAATACGAGCGCACTGCAGCGAGAATTTCTTCCGCCTTACCCGGCTCTATCTCCGCCCCCACGTCGTTAACCTCGGTAAGCAAAGTCGGAGGCCAAGCGGTC
>JAZUQM010000048.1:0-4859 GCA_045605705.1 Candidatus Scatosoma sp. | reverse complement strand
AGATAATCTTCTTTGCTTCCGTTTGTTTTTCGCGAAGCGCGGACAACTCCTCTTCCGTACAAAAACAAGGATACGCAAGCCCTTTCTTAATCAAATCCTTAGCAAACGCGTGGTAAATCTCCGCGCGCTCTCTTTGATAATAGGGAGCGTATTTGTTTTCCGCGCCCTCGATTTCCGCGCCCTCGTCAAAACGGATATCAAAATATTTCAAAGCGTTTTTCACCGCGTCCACCGCGCCGTCCACTTTACGCTTTAAGTCGGTATCCTCAATACGCAAATACATGAGCCCGCCGCTTTGGTGCGCAATACGTTCGTTGGCAATTGCCACAAATAAATTACCCAAATGAATAAAACCCGTGGGACTAGGCGCAAGACGGGTTACCTCCGCGCCTTTGGGAAGGTCGCGCGCGGGATACAGTGTTTCGTAATAGTCCAGCGGTTTCACGTTTTCGTCGGGAATGAGTAAATCCGCAAGTTTGTTAAAATCCATAATTATCTTCCTCTTTACAATTTTTTCCTATATATTCTATCACTTGACAACATAGTTGTCAATAGCTTGCCTTAAAAAAGTCGGCGTTTCGATAATCCGTTTCGTACAAGCCGTCCTCGATGCCGTGAACAATTTCTACCACTTTCTCGCAAAGGGGTGTTTGTACGCCAACGCGTACGCCTGCATTTACAACCATTCCGTTAATAAAATCAATTTCGCAACGTTTTCCGTTTTGTACGTCTTTGAGCATACCCGATACGAGCTTTTTATGCTTTTTCATTACCAAGGGCAGTACCATGTACGCAAACAAACGATTTTTGCACAGTAATTTTTCAATATCGTGCCCTTGCATTTTCGCAAGGCGTACCCCCGATGCGTTGGCAACGGCGGCGCACTCCCGAATGATACCAAGTGCGATTTTGCGGGTCTTTTTTCTTCTCGCAACCTCGCCAAAAGTCATGCCCGTTACCACGGAAAGCCCCGAAAAAGCTGCGTTAATCGTTAGCTTTGCCCAACGCGCGCCAAGCAAATCGTTTGACTGCACAACAAAGTTCTCTTTCTCTACCGCTTTACCCGCACAGGAGAGTATTTCCGTCAAAAGCGGGAGTTTTTCACCCCCGTTTTGATACCCGCCGACCTCCATGCTCATACCCTCGATTTTGGAAGTCAACGCGACCCTGCCCCCCTCTAAATAGGTTGCGCCGAACGAGGTCGCCGCGCCGTAGGTGCGTTCGCTTCCAACAATATCGGCGACACCTTGCTCCGGCAAGCCGTTTTGCGTTGTGCAAACAAGCCCGTCCTCTTTCATGTACGGAAGCAAAAAGCGTAAAATTTCCGCGTTATGTTTTTGCTTGGTCATGAGAAATATAACGTCATATTTTCCCGTCATTTCCTCGGGCAAAACTGCGTTTACCGTTTGAGTAAAGCTCGTTCCGTCCCCCTCGCATAGAATTGTAGCGCCCGCGGTTTTCATTCCCTCCACGTGCGCCCTGTTACGCGTGATTAAATCCACCTGCAAGCCGCCCTTGGTCAAAAGCGCGCCAAGCACCGTACCCATTGCACCCGCGCCGTACACGGCGATTCTTGCCTCCTGCGCCCTCACGACTGCAACACCTTTGCCACGGCGTTTACCGCCTCGGTAACCGTCATGCCGTCTAGCTCGACGGAAATATCCGCGTATTTTTCATACAAGGGCGTACGCTCGTTATACAAGTCAAGTAAGGTGTACCCTTCTTTGAGTGCAACGCCCCGCGCCTTCAAATCGCCAAGACGGTTTTTTATCGTTTCGTAAGAAAGCTTTAAGTATACCACCTTGCCCATAGCTTTAAGCTTTTGCATGGCGTAATCGCGGTAAACAACACTCCCGCCCGTCGCCACTACGCATCTATCGGCGCAAATTTCCGCATTGACTTTCGCCTCGATATCCAAAAACTTTTCCCTGCCTACTTCTTCAATGATTTGAGGCAGGCGTTTGCCCTCTCTCGCTACGATAACGCTGTCGCTGTCCACATAGCCGTAACCGAGCTTCTCCGAAAGCTCCGTGCCGATGGTCGTTTTTCCACAGCCCGGCATGCCGATAAGAACGATATTTCCTTTTCTCATATCAATCCAACCCTCCAAACACCCGTTTGAGCGTACCTAAAATATCCGCGTCGGCAGGCGCCCATTCCTCCTCGTTCAAATCCTTGGGGGCAAGCCATGCGTAGCATTCGTGTTCTCTCAACTCAAAATTCGAACGCATTTCGCACTCGTATAAAAATAGCGTAATGATAAAATCCGGATATTCAAAGGTATGACAAGCGTACAAGCTACCCACCTCGACGTCCATATCCAACTCCTCTTTGAGCTCGCGTTTTACCGCGTCCTCACCCCTTTCTCCCGACTCGATTTTTCCGCCTGGAAACTCGAATTTATGCGCCACGTAAGGATAGGGCGAATCCCCGCGCTTGGTCGCGAACACCCTGCCCTTATCAAAGAGCAGCGCCGCCGCCACTTGAATGTGTTTTTTCTCGTTCATGTTACTGCCCTTCTTCCTCTAAAAAGTTTACCAAAATAGAGTTTTGCACGTATAAGTACTCATCTTTGATTTTCAAGTAATCATCCTCTAAAGCAAGGTATTTAACCGTCTTTTTAAGGGCACCGGGAAAATCCTCACCCAAGGACGAGCCAAAGGTATTTTTGTACTCCGTCATAGACAAGCCTTTTACCGTACGAAGCGCAAGCATAACGTATTCAAACTTCGCGTCCCGTTCCTCGACCTCTTCGCTGGTTACCGCGGGATAAAAACCCGAAATGATACATTTCATATACTCGTCCAAATCAAAGGTGTTTGTAAAGCGTTTCCCGCGCATAAACGAGCTTGCGGAAACGCCTACGCCGATATATTCCCCGCGCTTCCAATAGTTGAGATTATGTTTGCCCTCAAAACCCGGAATAGCAAAGTTAGACACCTCATAGCGTTTATAACCCTTTTCTTCCAAGAGCTTTCTGCCAAACTCGTACATCTCGGCAACCTCGTCGCTATCAGGCAGCTCGCCGTTGAGATAATCGGTATAGATCGGCGTACCGTCTTCGACCGTCAACGCATACATGGATATGTGCTTTGACCCGCAAGCATGGGCAAGCTCTATCGTTTTTTGGATATCCTCCTTGGTTTGATTTTTAAGCCCAAGCATGACGTCGGTGCTGAAATTTTGTTCCTTTAACAGCTTGGTAGCATACACGTAATCACGCGCGTTGTGAATACGCCCAAGGTCCGCAAGCTGTTCGTCAATCGCCGTTTGCAAGCCTATGGAAAAGCGGTTTATACCCGCTTGCAGATAGGTTTGCACCTTGCTTTCCCCTATCGTGCCGGGGTTGAGCTCTAAAGTGATTTCCGCGTCTTTTTTCAAACGAAAACAAGCACGAATATGGTTCATCGCCCCCAAAATGAGCTTGGGGCGAATGTACGAGGGGGTGCCGCCGCCAGAATACACCGTGTCAAATTCGTAGTCCTTAAGCTCCTCGCCGCGCATCTTTAATTCCTTATACAGGCAAGCCATGTACGCCTCGGCGTAGTCTATCTTGTCAGGGAAGGAAGTAAAATCGCAATAGGAGCATTTATGTCTGCAAAAGGGAACGTGAATGTAAATGCCTGCCATAATCTTAATCCTTATTCGTTTTCAAAATTTCCATGAATACTTCGCTGGGCACTTCTACCGAACCCATCTTACGCATACGCTTTTTGCCCTCTTTCTGTTTTTCAAGGAGCTTGCGTTTTCTCGTAATGTCGCCGCCGTAGCACTTCGCCAAGACGTCCTTTCTCACCGCTTTTACCGTTTCGCGGGCAATGATTTTCCCGCCGACCGCCGCCTGTACGGGAATTTCAAAAAGCTGACGGGGAATCGCCTCTTTTAAGTTCTCGCAAAGGGTTCTACCGCGCTCGTAGGCTCTGCCCTCGAATACGATAATCGACAGCGCGTCGCAAATCTCGCCGTTTAAGAGTATATCCAGTCTTACAAGCTTAGAGCGTTGATATCCCGCAAGCTCATAGTCAAAGCTTGCATACCCCTTCGTTCTCGATTTCAAGCTGTCGAAAAAGTCGTAAACGATTTCATTCAAGGGCAGGGTGTATTCAAGCTTAACACGGCGTTCGTCCAAGTAGGTCATATTCTTGAACACGCCGCGCTTTTCCTTACACAAATCCATGACCGAGCCCATATAATCGGGGGGCGTATAAACCTCCGCCTTAACGATGGGCTCCTCCATGTATTCGATATCCGAAGGGTCGGGCAGGTGGGAGGGATTGTCCACGAAAAACTCCTCGCCGTCCGTCTTATGGACGTGGTAGCTAACGCTCGGCGCGGTGGTAATAATGTCTAAATTAAACTCTCTCTCAATACGTTCTTGGATAATCTCCATATGCAAGAGCCCCAAGAATCCACATCGAAAGCCAAAGCCCAACGCGACCGAATTATCGGGCTCGAAAATCAAGGACGCGTCATTGAGCTGCAATTTCATAATCGCGTCTTTCAAGTCGTTAAACTTGCTCCCGTCCAAGGGATAAATCCCGCAAAAAACGACGGGTTGCACTTTTTTGTAGCCGGGCAGAGGCACGGGCGCGGGATTGTGCACTAAGGTTACCGTGTCGCCCACGGCTACGTCTTGAATGGATTTAATAGACGCCGCAATATAGCCTACTTCGCCTGCCTGCAACCTATCCTTAGGGGTAGGGTTGGGTGCAAACGCGCCAACTTCGGTTACGTCGTATACAGTGGGCGAAAGGAATGTTTTGATTTTATCCCCTACCTGTACCCCGCCGTCTACGATACGTACGAAGAGAATAACCCCTTTATAGTTATCGTAATAGCTGTCGAAAATGAGCGCCTTC
>JAZUQM010000047.1:0-7259 GCA_045605705.1 Candidatus Scatosoma sp. | reverse complement strand
AGAGATTTTTTGCGTCCTTATACCGTTCGGTATAGGGTATTTTTATTGTCAGGCGTAGTTGTTTTACGCTTAAAGGAGGTAAATATGTCGGCAAAATTAGATGCAAAAAAACAAATCGTTGAAGAAATCAAAGCGAAGATCCAAAGCAGCAAGTCGGTAGTCCTTGGGGATTACAACAAACTTACCGTATTGGAAGTAACCGCTTTGAGAAATCAATTCAAGGCAGCAAACTGTGAATACAAAGTATACAAAAACACGCTCGTCAGACTTGCGTTCCACGAACTTGGCGTTACCGATTTCGATGCGGACCTCAACGGCACGACGGCGACCGTATTCTGCGCGGATGAAACGAGCGGTGCGGCTGTATTTGCAAAGGCTACGAAGGAAACCCCTGCATTGGTGGATAAAATCGTGCCCAAGTGTGCTTTCCTTGAAAACAAATATTTGGACAAGGCTGGGGTAAAAGAACTTGCCTCTATCCCTTCCAAAGAAGTGCTTATTGCGAAGATGCTTGGCTGCTTGCAATCTTCTCTTTCCAAGTTTGTCTATGTTTTGGATTCCATTGCAAAGGCAAAAGAAGCGGCTAACTAATTAAAAAATCATCATAAAAAATAGGAGAATAATTAATCATGGATGTACAAAAACTCATTGAAGAAGTAAAAGCAATGTCCGTTCTTGAATTGAACGAACTCGTAAAAGCCCTTGAAGCAGAATTCGGCGTAAGCGCTGCTGCTCCCGTTGCTGCTGCTGGCGCTGCAGTTGCTGCAGAAGCTGCTCCCGCAGAAGAAGAAAAGACGGAATTCGACGTTGTTCTTAAAGAAATCGGCGCTAACAAGATCGCTGTTATCAAAGTTGTTAAGGAAGCTACCGGTCTTGGTCTTGCTGACGCTAAGAAAGCAGTTGAAGCTATGGGCGTTATCAAAGAAAACGTTCCCAAGGCAGACGCAGAAGCTTTGGTTGCTAAACTTAAAGAACAAGGCGCTACCGCTGAACTTAAATAAGTTTTTTACCTCAAAAAAAGGCGACTTGCTATGCAGGTCGCTTTTTTATTTTTCTATCTGCTAAAAAAGGAGAAAAAGTACCTAAAAGCGATTGACAGAAAAGGGATTTATGGGTAAAATAGTATTATAGAAAAAGCGCACTTTACGTTTTTTCGCAATTAGGAGATAACAAAATTATGAAAAAGACGATGAAAAAAATCCTTTGCTGTGCATTATCCGCTGTTAGCGTTTTTGGGTGCTTGGCTATGGCAACGGCATGTGAAACCGATCGCCCTAAGGTAGAAATGGAAATCGAATTCAATGGGGAAACGTATACCCTTGAATACGAGCTTTATAGAAAAATCGCTCCTTCTACCGTAAACCAATTCCTTTGGCTTGCGGGTAACGGATATTACGACGGACTTTGCGTGCACGATTATAATGCGTCGTCCTATACGAGAATGTACACGGGCGCGTACAGCTATTCCGCGGACGAGGGGCTTGTGTATAAATCCTACTACGATGAAATCAAGAAGTTTGACAACTACAGTGATTTCCCCGTAAGCGTTTGGATGCACAGCGATAAATCCCAGCCTACTTACACGGTATACGGCGAATTTTCGGATAACAATTTCAGTGTCAAGAATGGGAATTTGAAAGAAACCTTCGGTGCGCTTACCATGTATTACTTTGATAAGGATACCAGCGCAAAGGTATATACCCCTTATTTGAAAGAAGAAAAGGAAGGGGAGCTTGCCTCCCGCGCCTACAAATACAACAGCGCGACTTCCATGTTCTTTATCACTCTGTCCGAGGGTACGACCAACAATACCAAATACTGCACCTTTGCAACCTTAGCGGAGGATAGCGTGGAGGTTTTGAAGGACTTTAAGGCAGATTTGGACGAATTTATCGCGACCTTTGAAAGCGAGGACGAGTTCGTTACCGAAACGGAAATGCTCATTGATCAAGACGACGCGTTTGTAGGCGGCGAAAAAACGAGAAAGACCTTCAGCACCCCTAACAAGCCTATCGTTATCAAAAAAGTAACCGTTAAAAAATATTAAGACTGTCGAAATAAAAAAACAACCCTTGTCCACAGTGGACAAGGGTTGTTTTTTGTTACGCGTTTGCTTTAAGCCAAGCGTCTTTCTTTTCCGCGCTCATGCGGGTGATGTTTTCCTGCGTGTACTTGCTTTCCGCACCGCCGTTGGTGTAGAGGAAGAAGTGGCCGCTTTCCGTTTGGTAGAGGCTTTCCTCCCAACCCTGCGGGCAGCCGAATACGCCGTAGGTTACCTTTTTAATTAAGGTAGAGGTTTCCGTATCGTAAACCTTTTTACAAATGACCTTTTGCATTTTTCCTATTCTCCTTTTCCGTATTTGGGAAACAATTCCCATCGCTTTGTATTGTATAACAAAACCCACCTCGCCGTCAAGCGTTTACGGGTGGGTTTTTACATAGTTTTATCCGTTTATGTCGGTAATTTTATCCTTTTCGATGGTAACCTTAAAATCCCTTGCTTCAAAAAGCCTATCTCCCTTTTGGTAAATCAACCTGCAAACCAGTGGATTATCCGTAGGCACGACCCACTTAAAATCCCCCAAAAACGACGCAAGTTCGCCCGCCTTCGGGCGCAATTCTTCCGCTAAAAAAGGGGCGCAGTCCGCACCCAAAAGCAGGCTTTCGAAAAAGGCGTAAGGCAAAAGCTCCTTTTTTAGGCTTTCACCGTCCGTTGCGCCTTCATACGTCCGCGCTTGCGTGAGGGTGCATTCCGTACGTACACAGCCCGTTTCGTTAAGCTCCCAAACGCAGTTTGCGCTCCGTCCCAAACACTCCGAGAGGGGAAGGACGGCTTTCAATTTTCCGTTTTCTATGGCAAACGAGGATATCTCTTCCAAGAGTATCCGTTCTCCTGCCTGTGTGTAAACGGCAAGACAATTTTGCCCGTGCAAGAAGAATAAGCCCTCGTGGCAGGAGAGCGCGCATGAAGAAAAGGAAGGGGGTAGGTATGAGATGAAGAAACCGCGATCTGTTTCAATCGATACCTGTATGCCTCCTTGCGAAAAGACGGTAACTAAGCCTTTAGGGAACCGCTCCTGCGCGATTACGCGAAGGCGGGTATCCAAGGGCGGGAACTCCCGCGCGAATACGGCAAGCCCGTCGGGCAGGAGATATACCTCGCAGCCCTGCGGGGGTGCGGTAGGCAGGTTTTCGGTGATAAAGAAGCGGATAGGCTGCGCATTTTCGGGTAGAAATTCGGCTAAAATACGGTCGGCTAAGTGGATTTCAGCAAAGCGTTCAAAGCGGTCGGTCAGCCCGAAATATACGCCGTTTAAGGAGAGCGCGCAAGGGATTGCGGACAAAAAATAAATTTTCATAAAATAGTATATGTTTTTTTCCTTTGAAAAAGTATAAAAGAAAAAAATCGGGCAATAATCAGCTTACCAAAGACAGTTTTTAGAGGTGTGTTATGAATAAAATCAACGGCTATACGGAAGAAGAAGCTAAAAATTTAGTTGAGTTCATCAAAGAGGGCAAGCGCAAGGGGAAAACGCTTACTTATTTATTTGAAAGCTACGGTGTAAGACACGGCAGGGCAAAGGGGAGTGTGCGCAATTATTATTACGCGCTTATGAAAAATGAAAAAGCGGACGAACGTATCGTCAAGCTGTTGGACGGGTCGGAGCTTTCCGTAGAAAAAATCCGCGAGTTCACGGAAGAGGAAACAGACGAAGCAATTAGGAGTATCCTTGCGGAAAAGAGTAAGGGACTGTCCGTGCGCAGGGCGATTTTTAATCTCTCGGGCGGGGATGATAAGCTCATGCTCCGCTTGCAAAATAAGTATAGAAACACGCTGAAAAAAGAGCCTCAGCGTATCGCGGAGATTGCCAAGGAGTTGGGCTTAAGCAGCGAGGCGGAGCATATGCGCGCGGCCACGCAAAAACGCAGCCCAAGTTTGCCTAAAAAGGATTTTTTACGGCGCCGTTTGGAGAATGAAATCAACGCGTTATACGATAGACTTGCACAAGCCTTAAAAGCGGAAAACGAACGCCTGCGCGCGGAAAACACCCGCTTGAAAGAAGAATTGAATAGAAAATAAAAGTACGCGCCGTATGGGCGCGTACTTTTTATCTTTCGGGGTATCTTTTAGGGTCTTTCGTTTGCCCTAAAAGGTAATCTATACTAGTATCGTAAAATTTGGCAAGCTTTATCAAAATACTCGTAGGGATATCGTTTTCACCCGTTTCGTATTTGGAATAACCTGTTTGGGACATGCCAAGCATATCGGCAATCTTTCGTTGCGTTAGGTCGCGGTCTTCTCGCAAATCCCGGATTCTTTGATACATAAAAAACCTCTTTCTATAAAAAGTATGAAAATATTATAAAATAACCTGTTTTAGATTATTGACATTTAACCTGAAATAGGTTAAAATAAGATTAAAAACACCCCACCCGTGTACGCATACACGGGTGGGGGATTTTTTTATTCTTCCGTTCTTTTCAGCTCTTTTTTGGTTTTGCGTTTTACCTTTTCCGCCGTTTCTTCCGCTTTTTCTTTGATTTGCTCCGCGCCCTCTTCAAGGGTTTGGATTTTTTCGTCCATGAACTCGTTCACCTTTGCCATGACCTCGTCCTGTCCCTTTTTGACGAGGGTACGCATTTTATAATTATTCGCGACGAGCAGCGCTCCGCCAAGCCCGCCGAGAATCAAACCGATTGCAAATTTTTCCATAATTATCTCAATCCTCCTATGGTTTTCGCTTTTAGTATGTGAAAGAATTTAGAGAATATACGCCCCAAAAAGATTTGACGGGGGAGTATAGTTGTGTTATAATAAAAGCATGATAGGAAAAAGAGTAATCGCCTTTGATATAGGCAACAAACGAATCGGCGTGGCGGTATCCGACCCGTTCAACGAATACGCTATGCCCTGCGAGACCTTTACGCGTACCCGTGATATCGGCGCGGACGCCCAAGCGCTTGCGAGGCTTGCCAAAGAAAAGGGGGCAGGGGTAATCGTATGCGGTATCCCCTTTCAATTCGACGGCAGCGAGGGGATACAGGTTATCAAAACGCGGGAGTTTATCGAATACCTGCGTCAAAAGACTGATTTACCTATCGAGCTTGAGGACGAACGCTTTACAACCATGCAGGCGCGGGAAACGCAAATCATGGGCGGGGTGAAGTGTCAGGATAGAAAAAAGACGATTGATTCGATAGCCGCCTCGTACATTTTGGAGAGCTATCTTTCCCGTCAAAAACAAAAAAATAAAAAGGTGGAGGAACCTAGTATGGATAACGAAATTTACGAAGAAGAGGATAGAATTTTTGAGTTAGAGGCAGACGACGGCACGATTGAAAAGCTGTACCATATCGCAACGATCGAGTACCGCGGGGAGATGTATTGCTGTTTCCAAAAAGCTGAGCCTGAAAGCGAAGAGGAAGAGGACGAAGTGATTATCTTCGCGCTCAAGGGCGAGGGCGACGACGCTGTGTTAGAGCCTTTGGAAGACGAACAGCTTTTGGACGAGGTTTTCGCGGAGTTTTGCCATCAATACGAGGAGTACGAAAACAGCGACGAAGCTATGGCTTTGGAAGACAATTGATAATAAAAAATAACCGCTCCGTTAGGCTATTGCCAAACGGAGCGGTTATTGTATGTAATTTTATTCTTGGTCTTGGGTAGGTGCAATTTCTTTTGCGATTGCTGCGTTTTGCGCCCTTTCTTTTTTCTTGGAAACATATGCCTTAACGGCGGTAATAATGGGTGCGATATAGGACAGGGTAACGCACACAATTACGAGCAATGCATAGCGGAGAATATATACTAGCCACCCGCTTTCTTCATTCAAGAACGGTAAACCTTCTTGGGGAGGTCCTGCTACGTACATAAAGTTGATATTCGAAACGCCGTCGTACAAAATACTGTTTATGTAGAAGGAAAAGAACATCAGCGCGCCCAGGAAGATCAGGCAGTTGAAATAATCGCGAAGCTCGAAACGGATTTCCTTGGAGAAGTACAAATACAGGGAAAATACCACCAACATAACGTGGTATCCAAAATATTGCGTTGTAATGACCCAACTGCCGTTACGCGAGGAGGCAGTGGCGATTAGGATTGCCGCAATCCCGCCGAACAGACAGCTAGGGCGCATGAAAGCGAGCAAATACCTCTTGATTTTTTCGCTTTTTCCAAAGCAGAGAAAAACGAAGAAAAGGATTTGTATCGAGCAAAGGTGGAAAGGGAGGTCAGCTCTTGGAAGAATACCGCCCATCTTTTCCTCGTTTGCAATCGTATAATAGAAGATTTTAATCGTTTCGGAGACAAGCCCGACGAAAAACATAGTTTTGCAAACGAACGCAAAGCTTTTTTTCTTAAGCAGGAAGAAAACGCCTATGCAAAGCAAGCAAGATACCGCAATCAAAATAAGGTGTTTTGTTCCAAACAAAGGGTGGTTTGCTAAAAGTAAAGATAACATAAAAAACCTCGTTTGTCATAATTGTAAATTTGCTTAAGCCATATTATAACATATCTATTTGCAAAAATCAATGCAATACCCAAAAAACTTGAAAAATCGGCATAAAATAGCTTGCGTTTCGTTTGCCTTTATGCTAAAATAATATAGCTAAAAATTCACACTCGCTCATTGTGCGTAATCCGTGCCCGTAAAATCTTTCAATGCGGGCGTCATTACGAGCCAACACAACGCGAGGAGGAACAACGGAGGTTTGAATTATGGCAGTTATTACTATGAAGCAGCTCTTGGAAGCAGGCGTTCACTTCGGTCATCAAACGAGAAAGTGGAACCCCAAAATGAAGAAGTACATCTTCGCGGCAAGAAACGACATTCACATCATCGACTTGCAGCTCACCGCGAACTTGATTGAAGAAGCGTACTCTTTCGTTTGCGACAGCGTTAAGGCAGGTAAAACCGTTCTTTTCGTCGGTACGAAAAAGCAGGCGCAGGACGCAATCAAAGAAGAAGCAGAACGTTGCGGTCAGTACTACGTAAACAGCCGTTGGCTTGGCGGCTGCTTGACCAACTTCAAGACCATGAGAAGCCGCGTAGAGCGTCTTGAAAAGCTTGAAGCTATGGAAGCAAACGGCGACTTTGACCTTCTTCCCAAGAAAGAAGTTATGCTTTTGAAGAAAGAAATGGGCAAGTTGCAGGCGAACCTTGGCGGTATCAAGACCATGAAGGCTATGCCTGGCGTTATGTTCGTGGTTGCCCCCCACAACGAAGATATCGCAATCAAAGAAGCGAAGAAGCTTGGTA
>JAZUQM010000046.1:0-3319 GCA_045605705.1 Candidatus Scatosoma sp. | reverse complement strand
ATCCTCTTGCGCTCTCCTTGGAACCAAGCGGCGACGGGCGTGCTTGCCGTTAACACCTACGACGAGTTTTTGAAAATGGTCGAGGTAATTGCCGACAGCTACAGCGTACGCAGGCAAGCCGACCTGTTTAGCGAGCCGAGCATCGTCGTGCTTGTAGGGCCGTCGGGCAGCGGTAAATCCAAAATTGCATCGCGCGTGCTTGCGAAAACGGATAAGTTTGAAAAGCTGATCAGCTACACCACCAACGACCCCACCGCCGTCGAGCAAAACGACTGGTATAACTACGTTTCCATAGACACTTTCTTAAAAATGAAGGACAGCGGCGAAATGTTTCAATCCACCATGTACGCAGGGCACGGGTACGGCTCTTGCAAGGCGGATATCGAGGCAATTTTGAATAAGGGCAAACACGTTATGACGACCATGGATATTTGCGGCGCAATGTCCTTGAAAACCAATTTCAAAAACGTCATCACTATCTATATCCACCGCGACAAGAAAAAACTTATCGATTCGATTTTACGCAAAAATTCTTCTAACGAGGATAAAGTCAACCGTATTATTGCCATTGAATCGGAAGACCAAACGGCAAAAATATGCGATTATATTATCGATTTCGATACCTACGAAGAAGCGGAGGCAAAGCTTTGCGAAATTTTGCAAATGTGAATATATGACCATATAGAGAAAGAAACAAAAAAAGAGAAAACAGCCATGGTGGCTGTTTTCTCTTTTTGGCGACCCTTAACCAACCCAAATCGAATCTTTTCGTGGGAATCTCCGATACCCTTAAAAGGGAACCCTCGGAGAGCGTCGGCGATAAATCGCCTCGCGCGAACCCTTCGGGTTCTCGTAAAAGTCAAGCCAAAAAGAAACAGGACACCGTTTGGTGTCCTGTTTCTTTTTGGTGACCTTATCGGGACTCGAACCCGAGTTTGCGCCGTGAGAGGGCGCCGTCCTAACCGCTAGACGATAAGGCCTCGTTGCTTTTGCTTATGTAGTATATCATATTTTTTTGAGAATATCAACTGTTTTTTTGCGGAATTTTCAAAAAAATCGAACGGCGAAGAATTTTTTCTTCGCCGTTCCCTGTTTTTTTAGTCTTCCAAGCCTTCGTTAAGCTTTGCAAGCAATGCGTCCAAGTCTTCGCCGTGAACTGCAACTGCCTGCGCGACCGTCTCACCGTGCGCCATTGCACAACCGAAACAATGCATACCTGCCGACATCAAAATCTCAGGTGCGTTGGGGTTGATTTGCAAGCATTCTGCAATCAAAGTATCTGCCGTAATTTTAGCCATTTTTTTATTCTCCTTTATTTTCTTTTTCTTATTTATAACCCGAAACAAATTCTGTCAAACGGGTTTTTTTTAGCTTACTTAAAATAATTTACACCGCTTTCGAATATCTTCATATCGAAATTGCCTTCAACATTCTTATACAAGTTCTCGCCGATACGCTCGCTATGACCCATTTTACCGAGCACTCTGCCGTCGGGAGAGGTAATACCCTCAATCGCCCACATAGACCCGTTGGGGTTAAAAGGCGATACCATGGTCGCGTTACCTTGCAAATCTGCGTATTGCGTTGCGATTTGACCGTTCGCTTTCATCTTTTCAAGCTCGGCAATCGGTGCAACAATCTTACCCTCACCGTGGGATACGGGTACTTTATACACCTCGCCCACCTTACAAGCGGACAGCCAAGGCGAAAGGTTAGACGCTACGCGCACGTCCACGATTGTGGATACGTGGCGAGAAATATTATTAAAGGTAAGCGTGGGCGAATCCGCCGTCATTTCCTTTACGCACCCGTAAGGCACAAGTCCGAGCTTGATAAGCGCCTGGAACCCATTGCAAATACCGAGTGCCAAACCGTCGCGGTTATTCAAAAGCTCTTGCACCTGTTCCGCAATATACGGATTACGGAAGGTCGTTGCGATAAACTTACCGCTGCCGTCCGGCTCGTCGCCGCCCGAGAACCCGCCGGGGAATGCAATGATATTTGCATTCTTAATCGCTTTCACAATGCGTTCTACGCTTTCTTCAATATCCTGCGCCGAGCGGTTACGAACGACTACCGTTTCCACCTCAGCCCCCGCCAAGCGGAACTTTCTTGCGGTATCGAGCTCACAGTTCGTACCGGGGAATGCGGGAATAAACACACGGGGTTTTGCAAGCTTGGTTGCAATATTCGTATATTTCACACCCGCAGTATAATCGCAAGCCTCCGCTTTTCCGTCCGCGGGAGCGGTGGTCGCAAATACGCTTTCCAAGGGCGAGATATACGAGCAAGCCGCGCCGTCCAAGGACACGCTTTCCTTGCCGCATACATAGCTCTCGCCGCATACCTGCCCTATCCGTTTCTTGGAAATGCACTTGCAAAGCTCGCTTTCGTTTTTCAAGGAAACAACGAGATCGCCGTAGCCCTCGCTATACAATTCGTCCGCGGTCATTTCAAAGTTTACACCAAGCGAATTACCGAGCGCAGACTTGATAACCGCCGCGCCTACGCCGCCGTTTTCGACCACGGTAGCAAAGGTGATATTGCCGCTTTGGATATTCTTATATACTTCTTCGTAGACTTTCTTAAGCGCCTCGAAGTCAGGGGTTGCGTATTCGTCCTTGGGGACGGGGATATGGTACAGCGTTTCCCCACCCTTTAAGACGTTGGTGATAAGCTCACTCGCTTTTGCAGGCGCAAGCGCAAACGAAATAAGAGTAGGAGGTACGTGAATACTCTCAAACGTACCGCTCATAGAATCCTTACCCCCGATAGCACCTAATCCCAAGCCCATTTGCGCGTACACTGCGCCAAGAAGCGCCGAAGTAGGCACGCCCCATACCTTAGGGTCTTTGGTCATTCTTTGGAAAAATTCCTGCAAGGTAAGGCGCACGTCGCTGTATTTCGCACCTGTTGCCGCTACCTTGGATACCGATGCCACGATAGAATAAATCGCGCCGATGAACGGACTGCTTTCCATAAGATACGGCGAATATCCGTACGCAGAAACGGTACAAACATCCGTTTCCCCACCGCAAATCTTCGCCGCCATGGCGATCGCGGGAGTACGCTGCGTTTTACCGCCCCAAGGCATATACACCGTCCTTGCACCGATCGTCGAGTCGAAGGTTTCCGATAAACCCTTCTTAGCGCATACGTTCAAATCGGCAAGGGTCTTTTTCGTTTGCACTGTAAAATCAAGACCCGATTTTTTCATAAACCATGTGCTTGCTTTATCGCAAAGCTCGGCTTCCGTTTCCTGCTTCACGCCGTTGGTGTTGAGGAAGTCGCGGGAAATATCCACAATCGCTTTGCCTTT